>DASWCX010000403.1:0-2083 GCA_036395815.1 Actinomycetota bacterium
TAGATGCTCACGTGGTCGACCTCGATGCCGCGCTCGGCGAGGAGCTCTTCGACGTCTCGGTAGGACAGGCCGAACCGCAGGTACCAGCGGACCGCCAAGGTGATGACCTCGGGCGGGAACCGGTACCCGTCGAAGGCGGAAGGTGGGGCCGGCCAGGGGTGAGGGGGTCGGTGCGATCTCATCGCGCCAGTCTCTCCGACGGAGGCCCAGGCGACCAATGCAACACTGCCGTTCAACCTGATCGACCGGCTGGCCGACGCCCTCGGGTGGCGGGTGCAGACGCACGAGGAGTTCGCCAAGGACGCCAAGTTCCTGTTGAAGAGGGGCTACAACCTGATCGGTCCGGTTCGAAAGCGAGCCCTGGCCGCCAGGTGAGATTGGCGCCCCCGGCCGACCGAGCCGTACACTTCTAGCCCCTTGTCGACAGCTAGGCTCGTCGGACTGTCCGCGGTGGCCGTGGCGCTCGTGGTCTCGGCCCCCGGAATGTCTCGTCCGTCGAGCGCCCAGGCCCCTCCCGCGCCCCGGGTGGCCCAGACCGGCTCCGACTTCAACAGCGACGGGTTCGACGACCTGCCCGTTGCCGCGCCCGAGGAGGACGTCGAGCCGCTGATCGACTCCGGAGCCGTCCACGTCCTGTACGGCACGGCTGAAGGGCTGTCCGGCGGCTCCGGGCAGGTCTGGACCCAGGACTCTCCCGGCGTTCCCGGCGTGGCGGAGAGCAACGAGGAGTTCGGCCGGGCCCTCGCCTCTGGCGACTTCGACGGCGACGGGTTCTCCGACCTGGCGGTCGGTACGCCGGGCGAGGACGACGAGGGCCTCGGGACCACGGATTCGGGGGCGGTCAACGTGCTGTACGGGTCGGCCGAAGGCGTGACCGCGGCCGGCGCCCAGTACTTCACCCAGGACACACCGGGTGTCAGGGATCGGGTGGAGAGCTTCGACCAGTTCGGCGAGGGCCTGGGCGCGGCCGACTTCAACGGGGACGGGTTCGCCGACCTGGCGGTCGGAGCATGGGGCGAGGGCGTCGGGACGGTCAGCAGCGCCGGAGCGGTGGAGGTCCTGTACGGCTCTCCCGCGGGACTGCAGGCGACGGCCCCGGACGACCAGTTCTGGAACCAGGACAGCCCGGGGGTCATCGACTCGGCGGAGGACTACGACGACTTCGGCTACCGCATGGCGGCGGCCGACTTCGACGGCGACGGGTTGGCCGACCTGGCCGTTGGGGTCCCCGACGAATGGGTGGGTTCGGCGAAGGAGGCCGGGGCCGCGAACGTGCTGTACGGGTCCCCGGCCGGGCTCACGGCCCTGGGCAACCAGTTCTGGAACCAGGACAGCCCCGGGATCCTGGACCGGGCCGAGACGGAGGACGTGTTCAGCCTGTCGATGGCCGCCGGGGACATGAACGGCGACGGCGCCGCCGACCTCGCCGTGGGGGTGCCACTGGACGACGTGAGCGGGAAGTTCGACGGCGGCGGGATCAACGTCCTGTACGGCTCCTCCACCGGGCTGGTGGCCGACGGCAACCAGTTCTGGACCCAGGACAGCCCGGGGATCCTCGAGTCGACCGGGTACTACGACGAGTTCGGCTGGGCATTGACCGTCCGGGACTACGACGGCGACGGGTTCGCCGACCTCGCCGCCTCGGCCGACGGCGAGATCATCCCCCACGCGCTGTACGCGGGCGGCGTGAACGTGCTGTACGGAACTCCGTCGGGGCTTGGGGCCGACCGGAACCAGTTCTGGACCCAGAACAGCCCCGGCATCCTGGACACCGCCGAGGAGAGCGACTACTTCGGCGAGGCCATGAGCTCGGGCGACTTCAACGGCGACGGCGCCGGCGACCTGGCCGTGGGCGTCCCCTGGGAGGACCTCCAGGCCCTGGAGGACGCCGGCGCGGTGAACGTGCTGTTCGGAGCGACGGGCGGCCTCTCGGCGGTGGGGAACCAGTTCTGGGACCAGGACAGCCCTGGGGTGGGGGACGTCGCCGAGGCGGGGGACGAGTTCGGCTGGGTGTGAGACGGAGGCGTGGCGAGCACCGTTCGAAGCCGCTCGCCCAGAGACCGGGACCCCAAGTCCCTCAAGG
>DASWCX010000404.1:0-2277 GCA_036395815.1 Actinomycetota bacterium
ATCCCGACAATCGGTTGTCCGTTCCCCAGCGCGTGGACTACCTGCTGGGAAGCATCCAGTGGACGAACGATCTCGTGTACCTCGGCTTCACCGTGGTGCTGCTCGCCTCCTCGGCGCTCCTGATGACGAGCCGCCATGTGGCGATCAGGCCGCTGCTCGGGGCTACCGTGTTGCTCCCGGTCGCCCTGATCACGTCGGGGCTGGTGCGCGCGGTGTGGGCGCTCCGGCTTCGCACGGGGATCGGGCTTCGCCGCGCCGTCCTCGCCTTCGCCAACTGGCTGTCGCTGTCCTGGACGGTGGCGCTGGCGTGCGTCCAGGGCCTCGTTCGGCGGGAGGGCGTGTTCATGCGAACGCCGAAGAGCGGGGACCGCAGGGACCCACTCTCCGCGGTCTGGACCGCCAGGAGCGAGACCGTGCTGGCCGGGCTGATGTGGGGGTCGGCCGCCGTGCTGGTCGGCGAGGGGCGGGCCACGCCCTTCCTGCTCGGGCTGCTCGCATGGCAGGGTGCCGTGTACGCCACGGCGCCGTTCATGTCGCTGCTGGCCAGCCGGACGAAGCTCGGCCCCGAGCTGGAGCGTCGGCGCCGGACCGAGCGGATGCGCGACCGGTTCACCCGCGCTGCCCCCTACCTGGCCGGAGCGGCCGCCACCGTCGTCGCGGTGGCGCTGATCGGCGGGCTCATCGGGCTGGGCGGCTCGCATCCCGGACCGCGGGCCAGGAACCCGTTCGTTGTTACCCACAGGGCAAAGGCCTCGCCCACGCCGGTGCCGGCGGTCACGCCGTCGCCGACCCTCCCGTCGACGTCGCCGAGCCCGACCCTGACCGTCTCGCCGTCGCCCCCGCCGACGACACCCTCGCCGTCTCCCTCCCCGACGTAGCTTTCCTCAGGAATCGGGAGCGGGGCCGGACGGATAATGGCCCGGAGGACCGGTGCCGAGTTCCCATGAGCAGGAGGTCGAGCGATGGCGGGCCGGGCGGCTCCGCCGGCTCACCGGCCCGGACGGGTGGCTGTCGCTGGTCGGCCTGGCATGGCTGCACGAGGGCCCGAACTCCGTCGGATCCGATCCCCGCTCCGACGTGGTGCTCCCCGCGGGAAAGGCCCCGGCCCGGCTGGGAACGATCGATCTCCGGGACGGACGGGCCACGCTGCAGACGGAGCCGGACGCCGGGCTCGAGCACGACGGTCGGCCCGTTCGAGCCCCTCTCGAGCTGCGGGACGATGCCGGCGGGGCCGAACCCACCGTCGTGACGCTCGGCTCGCTCAGCTTCCACCTGATCCGAAGGGATGAGGCGCTGGCCGTGCGGGTTCGGGACAGCGAGAACCCTGCCCGGGACGGGTTCCGCGGCATCGAGCACTTCCCGGTCGATCCACGGTGGAGGGTTGAAGCGCGGTTCGAACCGTACGATCCGCCCGGGGTCGCCCGGGCCCCGACCATCCTCGGCTCGGAGGAGACCTACGCGGTCCCCGGGGCGCTGGCCTTCCGGGTGGGCGACGCCGAGCTCCGGCTCGAGCCCTTCCTGGAGCCGGGCGAGACCGACCTGTTCGTCGTGTTCGGGGACCTCACCAACCAGTCGGACACGTACGAGGGAGGGCGATACCTCTACGCCGAGCCACCCGGCCCCGACGGAACGGTGGTTCTCGACTTCAACCGGGCGTACAACCCCCCGTGCGTGTTCACGCCGTACGCGACGTGCGCGCTGCCGCTCCCGGAGAACCGCCTGCCGATCCGGGTCGAGGCCGGCGAGAAGCGCTACCGCCCGAACGGCCCGCCCGGCTCGACCGGCTGATCCACCGCGGGACATCCCGCCCTGCCTACGGGCTCGTAGACCGGAGCAGGGACCCACGCGCGGCGGGCCCCGCTCGGGGGGTTGTGTGGCCACGGGATCGACGGGGCGGATCGGTTGGAGTCTCGCGCTCCCGCTCGCGGGCCGCCGGGCCCGCTCCGTGCTTCGGGCGCCGCTGCGGCTCACCCGCTTCCCGGGGATCCTGGCCGCCGTCCTCGGTTCGACGCTGATCATCGCCGTGGCCGCGGCCGCCTCCCCCCTGTTCATATCGGCCACGGGAACCGCCGCGCTCCGAGAGCGGGTCCGGGCCACCTCGCCGTTCTATGCCGGGCTGAGCCTGACCTCGAGCACACGCATCACCCCGCGCGGGGTGGCCGATCGGATCGACCTGGCGGCCTCGGCGGCGTCGCGGCTGCCGGTGGGCCCGGCGTCGGTCACCATCACCGGCTCGCAGGCCACCGTGACCGCTCCCGCGTCGAAGGGGCAGGCCCA
>DASWCX010000405.1:0-1761 GCA_036395815.1 Actinomycetota bacterium
CTCTCCTGCTGGGCCACCACCATTCCGCCGAGGTCGAGCGTGTTCCGGGTTGCGGTCTCGAACGTCCGGATGCCTCGTTCGCACAGGATGATCTCGGAGTTGCCCCGCTGGGCCACGTACTCGGCCGCCATCAGCCACTCCTCGACGGTCGCGGCGAAGCCCCGCTTGAGGAGGACCGGCTTGCTCGTCGCGCCAACCTCCCTCAGCAGGGGGAAGTTCTGCATGTTGCGGGTGCCGACCTGGAGGGCATCGGCCCACGACGCGACGAGCTCCACGTCCCGTGGCTCCATCGCCTCGGTCACGACCGGCAACCCGGTGTCCTCCCGGCATTCGGCCAAGATCTCGAGGCCCCGCTCCCCCAGGCCCTGGAACGAGTACGGCGAGGTGCGGGGCTTGTACGCGCCGCCCCGCAGGATCGTGGCCCCCGCGGCCTTGGCCCCCCGAGCCGCGGCGAGCGCCTGCCCTTCACTCTCCACGGCGCACGGTCCGGCGATGATCGTGAACGTCTCGCGGCCCACGGCAGCCGGCCCCACCTTCACCGTCGTGGGCTGAGGGTGGAGCGCCCTGGCCACCATCTTGTAGGGCTTCCCCACCTGGATCAGGTGGTCGACGCCGGGGAAGTTGTCCAGCCCGAGGCCCATGAACGATGCCGTGTCGCCGACCAGGCCGATGATCGTGTGCACCGCGCCGCGCGAGACGAAGGCCTCCCCGCCGGCGTCGCGGACCTTCTCGGAGACGCGTTCGATGTCCGCCTCCGTCGCGTCCCTCTTCATCACCACGACCATGGCAACCTCCGCATCCAGCGGGCCGCCCGGGAGGATGAGAAAACCCCGGGCACTGGGCCCGGGGTCCCCTGCGCTCCGTTCGGCTCAGGCGACTACGCCGGGCCTCGCCCGCCGTAGAAGAACCAGTCACCGAAGACGTGCCGCATCAGGCGCCTATCGTGCCAGGCCAGCGGGGCGATGGCAACCGGTTCGCCTCAGTGCATCCGATAGAACGGGCCTGCCTGACGGCGCGGACGACCCGCCGTCGGACTACGATGCGCGCGTGGTGACCGTGGTCGCGCACCCGCTGGCGGAGCACCTCCTGACCCAGCTCCGCGACCGCGACACCCCCCCACCGGTCTTCCGCACGCTGGCCAAGCGCCTGGCCCTGGCCATCACGTTCGAGGCCATCCGGGACCTCCCCACCGAGGAGGTCAAGATCGAGACGCCGCTCGAGCCGACGACGGGCCGGGTCCTGGCCGAGACCCTGGTGGCCGTTCCGATCCTCCGGGCCGGCCTGGGAATGCTGGAGGCCGTGACGGAGCTGTTCCCGGAGGTCTCGGTCGGCTACATCGGGCTCGAGCGCGACGACGAAACGCTGCTGCCGACCTCCTACTACGAGAAGATGCCGCCCCTCGCCGACCGGCACGTCCTGCTCCTCGACCCGATGCTGGCAACCGGAGGCTCCGCGGCGGCGGCCTGCTCGAGCATCCAGGCGAAGGGCCCCGCGGAGATCCGTTTCGCGTCCGTGGTGGCCGCTCCTCAGGGAGTGGAGAAGATGGAGAAGGAGCACCCCGGCGTGCCGGTGTTCACGGCCTCTCTCGACCGCGACCTCACGGACAAGGGATACATCCTTCCCGGGCTGGGTGACTTCGGCGACCGGCTCTTCGGGACCGAGCCGCATCTCGGGGTCGCCCGGTAACCTCCGGGGTCAGTGGGTCATTCGGCTCCGGGAAGCGCGTCCAGGTCCGCCAACCTCCGTTCGGCCTGTTCGACC
>DASWCX010000406.1:0-1899 GCA_036395815.1 Actinomycetota bacterium
GTTCCGCGAGATCCATGACGAGATCAGGGCCGCCCAGGTCCAGGATGTGACGAAGATCGACGTGGGAGGCGCGAAGGAGTCACAGCTCCTGCCGGCCTGGCTGTTCCGCCCCTACTTCGAGCTCGCCACCCGGATCGGGAAGGGGTTCCCCCAGGAGTGGAAGAAGCGCTGGGGGACGGTGACCCTCACGGCAGTGGGCATGGTGGGCAAGGGCCCCGGGTGGGGCATCCCTCCTTCTTCCCCGTCCATCTGCTGGATCACGGTCGGCGGCATCGGCCAGAAGCGGGAGATCGTCGACGGGCAGATCGCCACGCGGGAGTACCTGAGCCTGACGGTCAGATTCGATCACAACATGATGGACGCCGCACCGGGGGCCCGGTTCACCGAACGGTTCAAGCAACTGATCGAGAGCGGTTATGGCCTGACCCTGGAAGAGGAGGCGATCGCTGAACCCATCGCGAGGCAACGCGTGCCAGCGGCACTTGCCCCTGCACGCTGAGCGGCGATGGCCATCAGGAAGGCCGTCCTGACAAGAACCATGCCAGACCCTTCCTAATCGGGGTCGTCGTAGCCGCGGGCCGGAACGACCAGGGCCGGTGGGCGCTGCTTAGCCAGGACAGCTGGTCCCTCCCACGGGATCCCGTGGGAGGCCACCTCCATCCCGAAGGCCAGGGCCGGGGGGCGGCCTCCTTTAGGGTCCTCCAGCCCGCGGCGGGCCGGGTGAGCACGCTGGCCCGCGAGCTGCCGCGGCCCGCGTGTATCGCGGCTCGGGGGACCTTTCATCCCACGGGTGACGCCCCGGACCCGAACGCGCTTCGGGCGGCGACTTGGGGTTCGGCTGGCCGTCGGGGCCGGGAGGTCCCTCTCGGAGCGGTCCCGACGACCCTCTTACCGCGACGTGTGGGGTGAGAACGTCGAGGTGCTCGGGGGCTTTGGATGTCGGCCCGAGGCCAAGGAGGTACGGCATGGCCATCACGGATGAGGAAGCGAAGGTCGGGGCAGAAAGAAGGAGCGAGGCCCGTGGCGTTCCCGCGGAGAAGGGTTCGTGGAAAGGGCGGGGCCTGCTGAAGGTTCGAGACGTGCCCCTCAACGTCGAAGTCCGAGGACGTGGATACCCGCTGGCGCACATGCATGGAGGGCCCAGCGCGGATCTCTACACGATGCTGCCGTTCCGACAGCTGGCCGATCGGTTCACCCTGATCTCCTATGACACCGGTGCAATGGGCGTTCGGTGGGCGTTCCCGTCTCGTCCATGACCTGGGAGAACCTCACGGCCGACGCCGACGCCCTGCGCGAGCGGCTGGGCTTCGAGCGGTGGGCCGTGCTCGGCCACTCGTTCGGTGGGCACGTGGCCCTGGAGTACGCGCTGCGCTATCCCGACAGGCTGTCACACCTCGTCCTGCTCGATACGGCCGGCGACAGCCGCTGCCCAGGGCTCGTTCGGGGAGCTCGCGATCGCCCGGCCCGAGAAGCTGGCGCGCAAGCCGGCCCGGCTCAGCTTCGAACAGGCCGCGGCGGTCCCCGTCTCAGGCGTCACCGCGCTCCAGGCACTCCGAGACGTGGCGAAGCTCCGGGCGGGGCAGCGCGCCCTGGTGATCGGCGCGGCCGGCGGCGTGGGCACGTTCGCGGTGCAGATCGCGAAGGCGTTCGGGGCCGAGGTCACCGGCGTGTGCAGCACGTCGAAGGTTGACCTCGTCCGCTCGATCGGCGCCGACCAGGTGATCGACTACACGCGGGAGGATTTCACCGACGGGACGCGCCGGTGGGACGTGATCGTCGACACCGCCGGGCGTCGTCCGGTCAGGGTGCTCAGCGCGCGCTCACCAGGGGCGGAACGCTGGCGATCGTGGGGGGCGAAGGCGGAGGCAACTGGACCGGCGGCTTCTTCCGACAGATCCT
>DASWCX010000407.1:0-10783 GCA_036395815.1 Actinomycetota bacterium
GCGACGTGAGAGGACTTGCGGTGCAGGTCCACTCCGACGTAGACCATGACAGGGCCTCCTTCCTGTCGTTCGTGTTGAGCGGACGTTACGGCGTCTACGCTGTGAACACGGGAGCGAGGCCCGCTCCTTCATGGCATCAGAATGGGTGGGCGAGGGGGGAGTTGAACCCCCACCCGGTTGCCCGGACAGGATCCTGAATCCTGCGCGTCTGCCAATTCCGCCACTCGCCCGAGTGGGTTCGCCATGCTAGCAGGCGGCCTTCGCCGGTCCGGGGCCGCGACGAGGACCCGGGAGGCATGCGGCGGGGACCCCCTGGATATAATCCGCCCGACCTCTGGACCAGCGAAAACGTCGCTCTCATGCCGATCCTCCGAGACTTCGAACGTCGCCTGGAAGGCCTGGTCGAAGGCTTCTTCATCAAGGCTTTCCGAACGGGCGTCCAGCCCGTCGAGCTGGCCAAGCGGCTGCTCCGGGAGATGGACGCGAACCAGACGATCGGCGTCCGGGACGTCTGGGTGCCCAACCGGTACCTGTTCCGGCTGTCGCCCGAGGACTACGGCAAGTTCGAGCAGGCCGAGCAGCGACTGGCTGCAGAGATGCAGCAGCTGGTGCGCGACGGCGCGGCCGAGCGGGGGTGGAAGCTGGTCGGACCGCCGGAGGTCGCCTTCGAGGCGGACCCCGAGCTGGGCCGTGGCGAGTTCCGGTGCGAGCCCTCCCTCGTCGAGGGGCCGGACAAGCCGCTGACCGGGGAGCTGGAGGCCGTCGGGAAGGGCCTGCTGTACCTCATCCGCGAGGGAAAGCCCGCGGCCACCTACCCGCTCGACAAGCCGGTCGTGTCGATCGGGCGGCTCTCCGAGTGCGATGTGGTGATCAACGACCCGGGCGCGTCCCGGCGGCATGCGGAGGTCCGGACCGAGAACGGGCGGTACGTGCTGGCCGACCTGGGCTCGACGAACGGGACGAAGGTGAACGATGCCACGGTCGGCGAGCAGGAGCTGACCCAGGGGGACCGCATCACGATCGGCCACACCGTGCTGGAGTTCCGGAGGGCGTGAATGGTCTTCGCCCAGACCGTCACGCCGTTCGTCCTCGCCGTCTTCAAGTACGCCTTCCTCGCGCTGCTGTACTTCTTCGTGTTCCGGGCCATCCGGTCGGTGGCCATCGACGTCACCGGCCGGCGGCGTCCGTCGGTGACGCAGGTCATGGCGGAGCAGCGCGCGCCGAAGCCCGCCAAGGGGGGGAAGCCGGGCAAGGCGCCGACGTCGCTCGTGGTCAGGACCGAGAACGGGAAGAAGGCCGGTTCGTTCAACCTGCGGGAGCAGCTGCAGATCGGGCGGGCGGAGGCATGCCACGTCCGGCTGGACGATCGATACTCCTCCCAGTTCCATGCAAGGCTGTACCCGAAGGACGGCGGCTGGTATCTGGAGGACCTGGGATCGACGAACGGGACGTACCTGAACCGGCAGCGCGTGCAGGGCACGACGGAGGTGCACGCCGGGGACAACATCCGGATCGGGAGGACCACGCTGGAGCTGAGGCGATGAGCGAGGGGGCCATGCGCGACGTGGAGACCTGCGGCGGAGCGAGGAGCGGCCGGTGAAGGTCACCGTCGGCGCGGCGACGGACGTCGGGCACGCCCGGGAGCGCAACGAGGACTCCTTCCTCGCCATGCCGCCCGTGTACATCGTGGCGGACGGCATGGGCGGACACCGCGGCGGGAACGTGGCGTCGTCGCTCGCCATGGAGGTCATGTCGGGGCTGGCGAGCGGCGGCGACTGGCAGCGGCTGGCGGAGCAGGTCCGCCAGGCCAACCACGCGATCCTCGAGCGGTCCCGCGGAGACCGCTCGCTGCAGGGGATGGGCACGACGATCACGGCCACCTACATGGACGGCGACGAGGTCCACTTCGCGCACGTCGGCGACTCCCGCGCGTACCTGCTGCGGGGCGGGACCCTCAGCCAGATCACCACCGACCACACACTGGTCCACGAGATGGTGAAGCGGAACCAGATCACCGAGGAAGAGGCCGAGCACCACCCGCAGCGCAGCATCCTGACCCGGGCTCTCGGCGTCGACGACGGCGTCGAGGTCGACGAGTTCCCGCTCCAGGTGCAGCCCGGGGACCGCATCCTGCTGTGCTCCGACGGCCTGCACGCCATGGTCGACGACGACGTGATCAAGCAGGTGCTGGAGCAGGAACCGGACCCCCAGCGAGCCGCCGAGCGGCTGGTCGAGCTGGCGAACGAGGCCGGCGGGCTCGACAACATCACGGTCGTGGTCATGGACTACGCGGCCGGCGACGGCTTCGCTGGCGCCACGTGGCAGCCCCAGGCGCCCGAGCGCGGCGGGACGAGGGAGATGCCGGTCCCACCGGGAGCGGCCGAGCCGGAGCAAGCGCCCGACCTGACCGGCACGTACCAGACCCCGCCCGGGGTCGCCGGCGCGGGGGCGGCCGAGACGGCCGCGGCTCCGCCGGCGCCGGCCATGCCCGGCGGCCGTCCGGGCACCCCCGAAGCCACGTACCAGCCCGCACCGGGGTACTCGCCCGGCCCGCCCTACCAGCCCGCGCCGGCGTACGGCCAGGCCCCCGCTGCCGAGGAGCCCGGCCGGCATCGCGGCGGACGCGGCCGGGGGCGCCGGGTACTGGTGAGGACCGTGGGAGTGATCGTGCTGCTGGCCGCCCCGTTCGTCGGCCTTCGCCTGTACCTCGACTCGCGGTACTTCGTCGGCGTGGAGGATGGCAGGGTCGCCGTGTTCCGTGGGCTTCCGACCAAGACGCTCGGCGTGAAGATGTTCGGGCGGGTGGAGTCCACGAACATCCCCGCCGACCAGGCCGAGGCGCTTGTCCAGTGGCGCCAGCCGCTGCACGACGGGGCCACGGCGGGGAGCCTGGCCGACGCGGAAGCGATCGTGCGCCAGATCCGGAGCGACCTGTCGAGCTCGAGACAGGGCGGAGTCGCGGGCCAACCGGGCGGCGGGAAATCAAGTGGGGGGAGCCCCAGCGCCTCCCCGACATGATCGAGGCGCAGCGAGGAGCCGACCGGACCCGCTCCGGCGCGCAGCTGGCATTGACCATCCTGGCCATGATGCTCGCGGTGGCGGCCGTCGTGCTGGTGAAGCTCGGCCTGGCCGCCAAGGCCGGACCCAAGGTCGTGTACTTCGTGCTGCTGTTCGCGCTGGGGTACCTGGTCGGACACCTGCTGATCCGCCGCCTGGCGCCGGGCGCCGAGCCGGCCTTCTTCCCCGTGGCCGGGATGCTGGTCGGAGTGGGGTTCGCCATGATCTACCGGCTCGACGCGAGCCTCGCGATCGACCAGGCCTGGTGGCTGGTGATCTCGCTGGTGGGGTTCGCGCTGACGCTATGGCTGGTCCGTGACCACCGCCAGCTGGACGGGTTCACCTACACGATCGGTCTGCTCGGCGTGGTCCTCCTGCTGCTGCCGATCGTCCCCGGCCTGGGCGCGACGATCAACGGCGCCAGCGTGTGGATCTCGCTCGGGCCCTTCTCGTTCCAGCCGGCCGAGCTGGGGAAGATCCTCATCGCGGTCTTCCTGGCCTCCTACCTGAACTCGAAGAAGGAGATGCTCCAGATGGCCCCGAGGCGTCTGGGGCCGTTCCACCTGCCACAGGCCAAGGACCTCGGCCCGGTGCTGCTGGCGTGGGGCGTCGCGATGGCGGTCCTGTTCTTCGAGCAGGACCTCGGCCAGTCGCTGCTGTACTTCGGGATCTTCGTCGTGATGCTGTGGGTGGCCACCGCGCGGCCGGCGTACCTGCTGATCGGGGCGGTCCTGTTCGCGGCGGGCGCGCTGTTCGCGTACGCCACGGTCGGACACGTCCAGGAGCGCGTGCACGTGTGGCTGCACGCCACGAGCCAGCAGCCGTGCACGCCGGGCGAGACGATCGAGTGCGTCCACGCCGGCGGCTACCAGGTGGCCCAGGCCGAGTTCGCCATGGCGACGGGGGGCATCGGCGGCACCGGGCTGGGAGAAGGGTCGCCGGGGATCATCCCCGAGGCGCCGACCGACTTCATCTTCGCAGCGATCGGCGAGGAGCTCGGCATGATCGGCACGGTCGGAGTGCTGCTGCTGTTCGCGGTGGTGGTGGGCAAGGGGCTGAAGGTCGCGGTGGAGCAGCAGGACGGGTTCGGCAAGCTCCTGGCCGCGGGGCTGACGGCGATCCTGGGGATCCAGGCGTTCATCATCGTCGGGGGGGTGACCCGGGTGATCCCGCTGACGGGCGTGACGTTACCGTTCGTGTCCTACGGGGGGTCGAGCCTGCTGTCCAACTTCGTGCTGCTGGCCCTGCTGGTGCGGATCTCCGCCGGGCCGTCGCCCCGGAGGAAGACCCTGTGAACGCGCAGATCCGCCGGCTGGGCGTGGCCATGGTCTCGCTGTTCGTGATCCTGTTCGTCGCGGTCAACTACATCCAGGTCTACGCGGCGAGCACCATCTCGAACAATCCCGCGAACTCGCGGCTGATCATCGAGGCCTTCAAGGTGGACCGAGGGAACATCCTGGCTGCGGACCACCGCACGGTCCTGGCCAAGAGCGTGGCCACGCAAGGGCAACTGAAGTTCCTCCGCCGGTACCCGCAGGACGGGCTGTACGCCCACATCACCGGGTTCTTCTCGCTGAAGTGCGGCGTGAGCCGGCTGGAATCGACGTACAACGACTACCTGGGAGCGAAGTCGAACGACCTGCTGAGCTCGACGTTCTCCGACCTCGTCCTGAACCGGCCCAAGCGGGGCGCCAGCGTCATCACGACCATCGACCCCCACCTGCAGGAGGTGGCGTTCCGGGAGCTGTCCCGGGCGGCGCCCCACGGAGGCGCCGTGGTGGCGATGAACCCGAGGACCGGGGCGGTCGAGGCGATGGTCACGATTCCGCAGTACGACCCAAACCAGCTGTCCCAGCGGAACCTCGACGCCCAGGCGGAAGCGTGCAAGCGGCTCAACGACCACCCCGACAAACCCCTGCTGTCGGACGCCACCGATCAGCTGTTTCCTCCCGGTTCGACGTTCAAGCTGGTCGACCTGTCGGCCGCGCTGGAGAACGGGCTGACCCTGAACACGACCTTGCCGAACCCGTCCGTGCTGGACCTCCCCCAGACGACGAAGACGCTCCAGAACTTCGGCGGAGAGCACTGTGCGGGCGGCGCGCCGCGCATCACGCTGGAGGAGGCGCTGATCGAGTCGTGCAACGTGACGTACGCGGAGCTCGGGATCAAGCTGGGGGCCAAGAAGCTGTTCGACCAGTCCAGGGCCTATGGGTTCGACCAGCACGTGCCATTCGATGTGCCGTTCAACGAGGGCCACTTCGACGACCCATCGGTGTTCGTCGACCGCCTCCCGGCGGTGGCGTTCTCGGCGATCGGTCAGTTCGACACCACCGAGAACCCCCTGCAGATGTCGCTGATCACCTCAGCGATCGCGAACGGCGGCACCGAGATGCGGCCCCGGCTGGTCAGCGAGATCCGCGACCCCAACGGCGTGGTCATCCGGTCGTTCGGGCCGAGCACGTTCGGCAATCCGATCTCGCCGCAGACGGCGGCCGACATGACGAAGGTCATGACCGAAGTCGTGCAGGAGGGCACCGGTACGGCCGCGCAGATCCCGGGCATCACCGTGGCCGGCAAGACCGGGACCGCCCAGACCACCGGTGGCGCGCCCCACGCCTGGTTCACCTGCTTCGCCCCGGCTGAGCACCCCCGCATTGTGGTGTCGGTCGTTGCCCTGAACGGCGGGACCCTGGCGAGCGAGGCCACCGGCGGACAGGTGGCCGCGCCGGTGGCCAGGGCAGTGATCGAGGCGGCCTTGGGGAAGGGATAGCGCTCCATGTCGCAGCTCCCGTCCACCGCCGTGCTGGGGGAACGGTACCGGCTGCTCGAGCGCCATCGCCGCCGGCGGGATGGGCACCGTGTGGCGGGCCGAGGACACGGTGTTGCACCGGGGACGAGCGCACGGGGGAGCTCACCGCCGGTCCCGCCGCGGCCGTCCTCCCTCCGGCGGAGGGCGGCGCGCCGGCGCGCCCCCCGCCCGGACGCGGCGGCGAGGCGCCTGGGCGTGGTCACGCAGTTCGTCAAGCGCCCCTCCGACGCCCCCGAGAACACCATCTTCCGGCAGATTCCACCGCCGGGAACCGAGGTTGCGACGGGGAGCACGGTTATCCTCCTGGTCTCGGGGGGCTCCGGGGAAGTCACCCCGCTCGAGCCCACGACGCCCCCTCCACCGCCGAAGGACCACGGCGGCAAGGACAAGGGGAAGCCGAAACCCGACCACGGCAAGGGCAAGGGAAAACACTGATGAGGAACCACCGAGCGCGACGCCACGCCCCGGAAGGCGGCGCGTGAGCCAGGAACGCCGTCTGCTCGGCGGTCGCTATCGGGTCGAGGGGTCCATCGGCCGGGGCGGCATGGCCCAGGTGTACCAGGGGACCGACACCGTGCTGAACCGGACGGTGGCCATCAAGGTCCTGGGGCCCCAGTACGCCTCCGACGACGGGTTCGTGCAGCGGTTCCGAAGGGAGGCCCAGGCCGCGGCCCGGCTGAACCACCCCAACGTGGTCTCGGTGTACGACACCGGCTCCGACGGCCCCGTGCACTACATCGTCATGGAGTACGTGCCCGGCCGGACCCTGGCCGAGGTGCTGAAGACCGAGGGCCACCTGCTGCCGGAGCGGGCCGCGGAGGTCACCGCCCAGGTGGCCGGGGCCCTGTCCTTCGCCCACGCCGCGGGCATCGTCCACCGCGACGTGAAGCCCGCCAACATCATGATCACCCCTCAGGGCGAGGTGAAGGTCATGGACTTCGGCATCGCCCGGGCTGTGTCCACCGAGACCATCACCCAGACGGCCACTGTGCTGGGCACGGCGTCCTACCTGTCCCCGGAGCAGGCCCAGGGGGATCCGGTGGACGCCAGGTCGGACATCTACTCCCTCGGGGTGGTGGCCTACGAGATGCTCACCGGGTCCCCGCCGTTCACCGCCGATTCCCCCGTGGCCGTGGCCTACAAGCACGTCCGGGAGGCCCCCACCCGGCCCACCGAGGTGGTCCCGGGGATCCCCCCCGACCTCGAGGCCATCGTGCTGAAGGCCATGGCCAAGAACCCGGCCAACCGCTACGCGAGCGCCTCGGAGATGCGCGAGGACCTCGAGCGGTTCCTGGCCGGGAGGCCGGTGCTGGCCACCCCGGTGATGGCCGGCGACGAGACCATGGTCTTCGGGGCCGCCACGCACGAGGGGACGGCGGTCATGACCACGCCGGTCCCGCCGGACATGGCGGAGGGTCGCCGGAGGTGGTGGGTCTGGCTGCTGGTCGGGCTGCTGATCGCGGGCCTGCTGGCGCTCGCGCTCTTCCTCCTGGCCCAGAGCCTCATCGGAAACGAGCCAACGGTGAAGGTCCCCAAGCTGGTCGGCCTGTCCAAGGACGCAGCCGAGATCAAGCTCGACCAGCTCGGGCTGAAGCACAGGGAGCAGTTCAAGCCAAGCAAGACAACGGCCAACCAGGTGCTGGACCAGAACCCCTCCGAGGGGACCGAGGTGAAGTCCGGGACGACGGTGACGCTGATCATCTCCGCGGGCCAGAAGCAGGTTTCCGTGCCCGACATCACCGGCCTCTCGACGCAACGTGCCCAGGTAGTCCTCGGGAAGAACCAGCTCACGCTGGGGGACCAGCTGGCGGCCAACCCCAGCGACACCGTGGCTGCGAACCACATCATCAGCCAGCAGCCGGAGCCCCAGGCCCAGGTGCCGGCGGGGTCCGCCGTCAACTACGTGATCTCGACCGGCCCGCAGAAGGTGGCCGTGCCGGACGTGGTGTGCCAGCCCGTCTCCGAGGCGATGACGACCCTCCAGCAGCAGGGGCTCGATCCGGTGGACGCCGGAACGGACCCCAATGGGCCGAACCACAACTGCGCCAGCCCGGACGCGGTGAGCCGAACCGATCCGCCGGCGGGGACCGAGCTCGACCCCGGATCCCAGGTCAAGGTGTTCCACTCGGCGGCAGAGACCTCGCCGTCGCCGTCGCCGTCACCGTCACCGTCGCCGTCGCCGTTGCCGACGACCCCCACATCTCCTGCGCCGACGACATGAGCGACGACTTCGCCGCCGGCGCGAGCGACGACATCTGGTTCGTCCGCGAGGAGTTCTCTCCGGAGGAGCGGGAGCTGCTCGCGCCGCACTTCACGGACCTCGACGGCCCGGTGTTCGCGCTGACGAACCTGCCGGAGGTCGTGAAGGGCGCGCTCTTCGCCCGGTACTCGCGATCGGCGAAGTCACTGCGCCGCCTGTTCCTCGACGAGTTCGCCGAGGCCGCTTCGGCGCCCGCAGAGGCCGTCGGCGTGCGCCGGGCCGAGGAGCTGTACGGCCGGGTGTTCTCCGAGTACGGGGACGACTCCGTGGCGCAGCTCGGCGGGGTCCACCTGGCCTGCGAGCAGGCGTCGCAGCCGCTGGCGAAGGTGCTCGAGTGGGGCAGGCTGGCCGCGTACCTGGAGCAGTCCACGCGGTACGTCCCCTACGACGACCGTCCCGGCGGCCGGTGGCGCTACGTGGTGCCCCCGGAGGTCGAGGCGGCGGGGCTGGAAGCCGAGTTTCGGCGCCTGCAGGACTCGGCGTTCGAGACGTACGCGAGGTGGCTGGGTCCGCTCCAGGAGCTGTACCGGTCGTGGTTCCCCAAGGACCCGGCCGACTCGGACTTCGTGTACCGCTCCAGCATCCGCGCCCGGGCCTGCGACACGCTGCGCGGGCTGCTCCCCGCGGCGACCCGCACGAACGTGGGGATCTACGCGACCGGCCAGGCCTACGAGCAGCTGCTGCTGCGGATGCGGGCGAACAAGCTGGCCGAGGTGCGCGCGTACGCCGACATGATGCTGGTGGAGCTCCGGAAGGTGATCCCGGCGTTCCTCACGCGGGTGGACCGGCCAGACCGCGGCGGCGAGTGGTCTTCGTACCTGGCCGCGACACGGGAGGAGATGCGACGGGTCGCCGCGGAACTCGTCGAGGGGACCGTGCCCGCAGCGGACGTCGGCATGCCGATGCCCCGCGTCGACCTCACCGACTTCGATCCCGAGGGCGAGGTCAAGGTCGTCGCCGCGGCCCTGTACGGGGCGACGGAGTCGCTGGGGGACCGCGAGCTCCTCGAGCGGGTGCGAGCCATGTCCGAAGGAGAGCGGGCCAGGGTGCTGCGCGCGTACGTCGGCGAGCGCCGGAACCGGCGACACAAACCCGGGCGGGCGTTCGAGCGGACGTCGTACCGGTTCGACGTCGTGTGTGACTACGGCTCCTTCCGCGATCTCCAGCGCCACCGTCTGCTCACGATCGAATGGCAGCCGCTCTCCCCGCGCCACGGCATGGGGTACGCGGCCGAGCTCGTGGAGGTCGGCGCCGAGGAGGACTGGCACCACGTGATGGATGCCTCGCAGGATCTATACGAACGGCTCGTCGACGCCGGCCTCAGCGACGCGGCGCAGTACGCGGTGGCCATGGCGTTCGGGATCCGGTTCTACATGGACATGAACGCGCGGGAGGCCGTGCACCTCATCGAGCTGCGCTCGGCGCCCCAGGGACACCCGACGTACCGCCGGGTCGCGCAGCGCATGCACGAGCTGATCGGGGAGGTCCATCCCACGATCGCGGCGGCGATGGTCTTCGCCGACCACAGCCCGGTCGAGCTGGGCCGGCTGGCGGCCGAACGCCGATCCGAGGCCCGCCGGGGCCGGCAGGAGGCGGCGAGATGACCCGCGTCTTCCGAGGCCGGTTGGCGGCAGCGTGATCGCGACCGGCCAGAGCAGGCTGGCGGCGTGATCGCGATCTGCCGGGGCAGGCTGGTGGCGGCGGCGTGATCGCGATCGGCCGGGAGGCCTGGATCCTGGTGGGGTTCGTCGCGCTGGCCGTCGCCGCACTGACGGTCACGGTGGCGGGCGCGATCCTGCTCCTGCGCCAGCGCCGCTGCTGAGGCGCTACGGGTCGGGCTCCGCGATCCGCGACAGGCGACCTCGGATCTCGACCAGCTGCTCTTTCATTGACGTGGACGAGGGACCGCCGGCGGTGGATCGCCGCTCGACCGCCTCGTCGACGTCGAACAGCGCCGCGGTGTCCGGGCCGAGGGACGGCGCGACCTCGGCCCATTCCTCCGGCGCCACGTCGGCCAGGGACCGGCCCTCAGCCTCCAGGCGGGCGACCAGGCTCGCCACGGTCTCGTGCGCCTCCCGGAACGGGGTTCCCCGCGAGACCAGGACCTCGGCGAGGTCGGTGGCGAACAGGGCCGGGTCGATCGCGGCGCGCATGCGCCCGGCGTCGAACCGGATCTCCGCCACCAGCGGCGCCAGGGCGGACAGCGCGGCCGCCAGGGTGTCGAACGCGTCGAACAGCGGCTCCTTGTCCTCCTGCAGGTCCCGGTCGTAGGCGAGCGGCAGGCCCTTCATCACGGTGGCCAGCGCCACGAGGTCGCCCACCAGCCGACCCGCCTTCCCCCGGGCCAGCTCGGCGACGTCGGGGTTGCGCTTCTGCGGCATCATGCTCGACCCGGTGCTGTGGCGGTCGGGAAGCCGCACGAAGCCGAACTCGGCGGTCGCCCACAGCACCACGTCCTCGGCCAGCCGCGACAGATGGATGCCGAGAACGACGCCCGCGGCCAGGAATTCGAGCGCGAAGTCGCGGTCGGCGACCGCGTCGATCGAATTGTCGAACGACGTGCGAAAACCAAGCCGGCGGGCGGTCGTGCCGGTGGGGAGGGCTATGGTCGATCCGGCGAGCGCTCCGGCGCCCAGCGCGCTGCAGTCGGCGGCCTG
>DASWCX010000408.1:0-2429 GCA_036395815.1 Actinomycetota bacterium
TGTATCCGCGGGGCGCGCTCATCGCCCAGGTCGGCCGGTCGGGGTTTCGGATGTGGGCCATCGCGGTGCATCTCGGGCTCCATCCCCTCGAGCGGATCCACAGCGTCGAGGAGATCTCAGATCTTGCCCGGGGGCTCGCGGGGCCTGTCCTGATCGGCGGGGATTTCAATGAGCAGCCTGACGGGAAGGCCGTCGCCTTCCTGGCCAAGCGGTACTGGGACGCCTGGTTGCTTGGCGGGGACGTCTCCGGCGAAACGTTCCCGGCCTCGGATCCCTCGGCCAGGATCGACTTCCTGTTCGTCTCGGAGGGTGTCGGCGTCCTGCGAGTGATCGTGCCACCCGGCCCCGATGCCAGGCTGGCCTCGGACCACCTGCCGGTCGTGGCGGAGCTCAGGCTGCCCCAGCCCGAGGTCCCTCCGGAGGCAGGCTGAGGCCCCGGGTAGTTCGAGCGGGCCACGAACGCTCAGGTGCGTTTGGCCTTGCGGCCCGGGTTCAGGAACAGCTGGGCCACGATGTACACGAAGGCCAAGCCCACCGCGCCGGTCAGCCCGAGCAGGGCGAGGGCGAAGAACCATTCCAGGAATCCCCAGGCGGCGACCATGGGTCCAACTGTACCCAACGACGACGCCGGGATTGGCTCAGCCGGGGATGCCCTCCACCGGGACGAGGATGTCCGCCCGCACGGGCGACATCCCGACCCCCAGGTAGCTCGCCGCCGCTATCGACAGGTCGAGCACCCGTTGCCCGTCGCCGAAGGGGCCTCGGTCGTTGATCAGCACGATCGCGCACTTCCCGCCGTATCGAACCCGGACGAACGACCCGAACGGCAGCCACCGGTTGGCCGCCGTGAACAGGCGGGGATCGAACACGGCCCCGCTCGCCGTGCCCTGTCCGGCGAATTCCCATCCGTACCACGTGGCCAGACCGGAGAAGCTGTTGCCCGTGTCGCGCAAGCCGTCGGGGATCTCGCACGTCCGGCCGCCCGTCGGCCCGAGGAGCGCGAGGAGCTTGGACTGGTCCGCGCCCACCACTCCGCCGACGATCAGGTCCCGGCCGGCCTCCCGTTCCGACGCGCTTTCGATGGCCGCCTGCTGTGCCTCGAGCGAGGCCACCGCACGCCCGGCCCGGTCGGCCAGGCGCTCCGCCTCGGTCACCGCGCTCCCCATCTCCGCCAGGATGGACGCCAGCGCCATCTGCTTGGAGACGAGTTGCTGGCGCATCCGGGCCGCGCCGGCTCGCTTCACCGCCAGGACGGCCTGGGTCGACTCCGTGGCCTGCAACACGTCGGCGTCCGCTCCCAACGCCCTGGCCGAGTACTCGTTGGCCGCGGCCACGTCGGCGAAGGTCTCAGCGGAGAGCAGCGCCTCGATGACGCCGCTCGGGCCGACCTCGTAGACCGTCCTCGCATGGCGGTCGAGCATGGCCTGCGCTACCGCCACGGCGATCTGAGCTTCCTGGACCTCCAAGGTCGCCGTCACCAGCCGAAGGGATGCCCTGCCGGCCTGGCGTTCCAGGACCGAGTAGCGAACGCTCAGGGCGTGCAGCTGGCCGCGGAGCTGGGCCAGACTGACGAGCTTGGCTTCCCGGTCCGCCCGGGCCTGCGAGAGCTGTTGTCCGATGGGGGATGCAGCGGCCGGCGCCGAGACCAGGATGGCCGCAAGCGCGACGACCAGGGCGGAGCCCCTCGTTCGCATGCTTCCCCCGCCTCGTCCGCCCCCTCCATGATGGGCGCACGAGGGGCCCAGCGTAGAATCGGTCGGACCGCCATGGCAACTACCTCCCGCCGTCCGTCCGAGGGAGCCGTTTCGATGAAGCGCATAGGTGTCCTGACCGGCGGGGGGGACTGTCCGGGGCTGAACGGGGCCATCCGTGGCGTGGTCCGAAGCGCCATCGGGGGCCTGGGATGGGAGGTCGTGGGGTTTCGGAACGGCTGGCGCGGGGTGATGGACGGGGACATCCTCGAGCTCTCGACCGAATCGGTGCGCGGGATCTTGCACCGGGGAGGAACCATCCTCGGCAGCTCGGGGGCTAATCCGTACCACGAGGGCGGCATCGACAGCGTGCGGGCCACGTTCGAGGAGCTCCGGATCGAAGGCATGATCGCGATCGGCGGAGAGGGGACCCTGGGGGCGGCGGCCAACATGACCGAAGAGGGCCTTGCGGTCATCGGGATCCCCAAAACCATCGACAACGACCTGTGCGGCACCGACTACTGCATCGGGTTTCACACGGCCGTGCAGATCGCTACCGACGCCATCGACCGGCTGCACAGCACGGCGGAGAGCCACAACCGGGTCATGCTGGTCGAGGTGATGGGCAGGAGCGCCGGCTGGATCGCCCTGTACGCGGGTACGGCCGGCGGCGGGGACGCCATCCTGATCCCCGAGAAGCCGTTCGACCTCCGGGACGTCACCGCGCACCTGCAGCGG
>DASWCX010000409.1:0-2745 GCA_036395815.1 Actinomycetota bacterium
ATCGGCGCCGCTCGGGCAGGGCTTTGTGCCCTGGATCGATCCGGGAGGAGCAGGCCGGAATCCGCGGGGATCAGATCCACGCCGAAGCAAACTTCGAACGCCGCCGCCACCAACGGGGCCATCTCCTCGACGGTCACCTCGCGGCCAGCCAGATCGGAGAGTGAGGTCACACCGCGGTCCGCGAGTCCACATGGGACGATGGCCTCGTACCACGACAGGTCCGTGGTGCAGTTGAGCGCGAACCCATGGAGGGTCACTCGGGCGCGGCTCACCCTTACTCCGATCGCGCATACCTTTCCGTCGCCGGCCCACACGCCGGAGTTCACGGGATTCCTGTCCAGCCCGGGCACGCCCGCATCTGCTCCCGCTCGGATGATCACTTCCTCCAGCTTCCGGACGTAGCCCACCACGTCCCCGCCGCGGCCCAGATCAACGATGGGGTATCCCACCAGCTGCCCGGGCCCGTGGAATGTCACGCTGCCTCCCCGATCCACCAGGTGGAACTCGGCCCCGGCGGCTCGCATGGCGTCCTCGGCCCAAACGAGGTGGGCGGGATCCCATCGCCTCCCGGCCGTGTAGACGGGTGGGTGTTCCAGCAGGATCAGCGTGTCGGGGATGTCGCCCGAAAGCCTCCGCTCGGCCAGCCTGTGCATGGCTTCGTAGGCCTCCCCGTACGGGACGAGGCCGAGGGGCCGAATCCGCCAGCCGTGGCCAGTCATCCCGTCCGAGCCGGCAGGCCCACTTCGGGACCGAAGTCCCAGGTCTCGAGGTTCTGCTTGATGCGGCCCAGGAACTGAGCCGCCGTGGCGCCGTCGATGATGCGGTGGTCCCAGGACATCGAGATGTACACCATGTGCCGGATGGCGATGGCGTCGTCGACGACCACGGGTCGCTTCTCGACGGAGTCGAAGGCCAGGATCGCGCACTGGGGCGGGTTGATGATCGGTACGCTGATGATCGAGCCGAACGGACCCGGGTTGGTGATGGTGAAGGTGCCGCCCTGCACGTCGTCGGGGATCAGCTTCTTGCTCCGGGCCCGGGTGGCGATGTCGTTGATGGCTCGGGCCAGGCCGACCAGATTCATCGTGTCCGCGCCCTTCACCACCGGCACGATCAGCCCTTCCTCCAGGGCCACCGCGATGCCCAGATTCACGTAGTGCTTCCGGATCAGCTGGTCCTCCCGGAGCTCCGCGTTCACGTCGGGGAAGGCCAGCAGGGCCTCGCACACGGCCCTGGCCACGAACGGCATGTATGTGAGGTTGATCCCTTCCCGCTCGCGGAAGGTCTCCTTCCCGGCCTCCCGCGTCCGGAACACGTTCTCCATGTTGACCTCGACCAGGTTCCACGCCCGCGCGGTGGTCTGGATCGAGGCCACCATGTTGCGGGCGATGGCCTGGCGCATCCGGGTGAGTGGGATGGCCTCCTCTCTGGCCTGGGCTGCGGGACGGGGCGCGGGAGCCGCTTCGGCCGCGGGAGTCGGCTGGGGAACGGGCTCCAGGCGTGGAGCGGCGGCCGCTGGGCGGCCCTCCTCGGCGCCACGGGACTCCACGTACGTCATCACGTCCTTCTTCGTGATGCGGCCGCCGGTGCCACTCCCCGGGACCTGCGACAGGTCGATCTGGTTCTCCTCGGCTAGCCGCCGGACCAGCGGCGAGAGGATCTGGCTACGGGGGCCGGCGCTGGCAGGGGCCGCGACGGTCGCACGGGCCGGAGCTGCCGCCTCGGTCTCCTCGGCCGGGCCGCGACCGCGTTCTTCCTCGACCGGGGCCCGTCGAGGCTGCTCCTCGGCCGGGCGCTCCTTCTCGCGTTCCTCTTTTTCCGCGGCCTCCTCGGCCTGCTCCGCCTCTTCGGGCTCGTCTTCGGCCTTCGGAGCCGGGGCCTGGGCTTCGGCTTGGGTCTCGGCCCGAGGTGCCTCGGCCTCTTCGGCTTCAGCTTCCGCCGGCTCTTCGGCCTCCTCCGTCTTCGCTGGCCTCGAGGCCGCCTGGCCGTCCGTCTCGATCATGGCGAGCTCCGTTCCCACCTGAACGGTCTCACCCTCCTGAACCTTGATCTCGACGAGCTTGCCCGCCACCGGCGACGGCACCTCCGTGTCCACCTTGTCCGTTGAGATCTCGAACAGGGGCTCGTCCCGTTCGATCTCTTCGCCTTCCTTCTTCAGCCACTTGGTGATCGTTCCCTCGACGACGGTCTCGCCGAGCTGCGGCATCGTTACCGGGGTGGCCACCTCACGACCTCCTTTCGGCGGGGGCTACCGCTTCGCTGCTTGAGCCCCCGCACCCCAATCCGGCGGGGGCTACCGCTTCGCTGCTTGAGCCCCCGCACCCCAATCCGGCGGGGGCTACCACTTCGAGAGCTCCTGCACGGCCTCCACGATCTGGTCCACCTGGGGGAGATAGGCGTCCTCGAGCGGCGGGCTGAACGGCACGGGCACGTTAGGCGGCGCCAGGCGCTTCACCGGCGCGTCGAGGAGGTCGAACCCGTCCTCCGCGATCGTCGCGGAGACCTCGGCTCCGATCCCCAGCGCTCGATGGCTTTCGTACAGCACGAGGACCCGGCTGGTCTTCTCCACCGACTTCAGGATGACCTCCTTGTCCAAGGGTTGAACCGTGCGGAGGTCCACCACCTCCGCTGACACACCGTCGTCCTCCAGGGCGTCAGCCGCCTCGAGAGCCTTGTGCACCATTGCCCCGTAGGTGATCACCGACACGTCGTCGCCCGCTCGCTTCACCTCCGCCTTTCCGATGG
>DASWCX010000410.1:0-7470 GCA_036395815.1 Actinomycetota bacterium
TCATCAGGGCGGTTGCTCCCGCCGCGTACTCGGCCCGGAAGACCCGGAGGAAGAACGGCGCGAACACCGCCAGCACCAGGAACACCGGCCACGACAGCGCCACCAGCCACTGGGTGGCCGTTCGGTACACGCGCTGCGCCCGGTCCCTGTCGCCCTGGGCGATCAGGCCGCTGATCAGGGGAGCCACCACCTGCTGGGTGGCGCTCAGGGCGAAGAATCCGAGGAAGACGTAGCGGGTGGCAGCGGTATAGATGCCGGCCTCGCGGGTGGTCCGAAGCGCCCCCAGGAGCAGGGTGTCGAGCCAGAACACCGTCACCCCAAACACGGCCGCCAGCCCCCGGGGCGCGGCGAACCGCCAGAACTGGGAGGCGAGTACCGAGAGGGGCGTTGTCGGCTGTGAGTCCTCCCGGCCTCGACGCTCCGCCCGCCGGAGCAGCTTCAGCAACCAGAGCAGCCCGACGGCGGCCCCCGCCGCCACAAGGATGGACCACATGAGCGCCAGGGCGGCCACCCCGAGGCCCGCAGCGAAGATCAGGAGCGCCGCCACCGGCCGAAGGCCGGGCTTCCCGAAATTCTCCACGGCGACGGTGGGCACCATCGTCCCGAAGCCCCGGGTCCCGGCCAGGATCACTCCCGACGCCGCCGCCAGCGGCAGGAACGGGGCCATCAGCCGCAAGTAAGGGACCAGGGCGTCGCGGTGGACGATGCCGCGGCCATGGACGAACAGGCGCGAGAGCTGAGGGGCGAAGCCGAGAGTGAGCGCGGCGGCGATCGAGGAGACGACCAGGACCGGCCACAGAGCGAGAGCGATGCTCCGCCGAAGGTCCCCGGTCCGGCCCAGGGCCTGGAGGCGGGACACCGTTCGAACCAGGCCGTCGTCGGCACCGAGCTGCGTGATGTTCCCCAGGATCTGGAACAACGCGATCGCCTCGAAGAACACCCCGGCGGCCGCGGGGATCAGCCCACGGGTGACTACCAGGACGAGCAGGAACCCGAACAGGCCGTTGGCCACGGCGCCGCCGAGGTTGATGCTCCCCCCCCTTGCCAGGCGGGAGAGATCGCTCCGGGAGCCACCTCCGCCCGGCCGTCCCGGGCCGGCCGACGATTCGGTCGGAGGGGCGCCCTCCGGCCGGGGGGGGAGGTCCTCCGGCCGGCGCGGGCCCCACGCCGAGCGGTCGACCACGATGTCACCGGAGCCCCAGATGTCGGCAGGCGCGGCGACCGGCACCGCGGACCGCTCGACATCGGCCGGCGAAGGCGATCCCGCGTTGCTCGTCTCGCCCCACACGTCCTCGAGGGAGGTCCAAGGGGGTTCCGGCTTGGAACGGGCACGGCTGGAACGGCGCACGTGCCGTTCGGCCTCCGCCCCGCGGTGCGTGCGGTCGGTCTTTGCGCCGTGCCGGCCGCTGTTTCCGGACCGGTGGGATCGCCTGCCGCCGCGCATGGCGGGACAGTCTATCCGTCCACCCGCGGCTGTCGGAGGCAGGGTCGGTGGACATTCCCGGGTTCGTACTGCATCCTCTGTTGGTCATGTGTGCCACCCCCCTCAAAGCCGCGATATGAGAAGCGCCACGCTCCTCGACCCCTATGGGAACGTCCACACCCGCAGCCTGCGGCGCAGGCGCCGGACGTCCGGGGCGGGGGTGGTGCTTCCCGCCGGGCTGGTGGCCGGGGCCGTCGGCGCCGTTGCCGCGGACAATCCGCTGGCCGCGGCCGGGGTGACCGGAGTGACGATCCTTGCATTCGTTCCGTGGGTGGCGCTGTTCACCGCGCTGATCGGGTCCGCCGTCGCCAATCGGTGGGGGGTGGAGGTGAGCGGCGTGTCCCTGCGGATGGCTCAGGCGGTGCTGGTTCCCTTCGCCCTCCGCGCGGTGCTGTTCACAGATCTGGATGTTCGTCCCAGGTGGAGGTTCGCGGAGTGGGTCTTGATCATGTTCGTCGTCGTGAACTTCATCTCGACGTACTTCTTCGCCCCGGTCAATTCGAGCTGGCTGGCGGCTGGGATCGAGCTCCTGGGGGCCACCGCCTACCTGGCCGTCTACATGTCGGTGTGCACACCGCAGCGACTCCGAGTGGCCTCCCGTATCTTCCTGTCGCTCGGCGCGGTGAGCGCCGCCATCGGCATCGCCTCGTTCCTCGGCTACTACGTCGGGTTCGGGTTCGGGGTGGACTACCGTTACGTCCCCGCGATCAACGGCGCCCCGGCCATCAAGGGCATCGCGTACGAGCACGACATCTTCGGCTCGACCTGCGCCGCCGTGGCCATCGCGCTCCTCGTGCTGATGCGGGAGCACAGCACGCTGTTCTCGAAGAAGTGGACGGAGCGGCTGTTCTGGATCTCGCTGGGAGGGATGCTGGTGAGCCAGGCCAGGGGGGCCTGGATCGGGTTCGGCTTCATCTTCATCCTCTACTACGTGGTGGGGGTCCGTCGCCGCCGGGTGGTGCGGGTCCCGAAGATGCTGAGGACCACCGCCGTCGTGTTCCTGCTCGGGCTCATGGGGCTGGTGGGCTTCTATCTGACCAACACCCAGAACGCGACGTCCGCTCCCAGCCCGCTGAACGGCCTGGTCACGACGGTCTACCAGAAGGTGCAGAGCGGCCTGAGCCTCAGCGGGAACGCCTCGTGCGACGGATGCAACACCGGCGCCGGCCGGATTCGCCGGTGGACCAAGGGCATCGACGAAGTGACGGCCCAGTCTCCGGTGATCGGCCTCGGAACCGACTCCTATGGCCTGAGGAACTTCCGTCCCTCCCCCCACACGTGGCCGTACCTGGCGCCGGCGTACATCGAGAGTCTGTACGTTCGGACGTTCTACGACACCGGGGGCCTCGGGCTCCTGCTGCTCCTCTTGTTCCTGGGGCTCGTGCTGTGGCCCAGGCGCGAGATCCAGAACTCGCCGGGCGACCTGGCCCCGATCGCCCGGGCGCTGACCTTCGGCGGGCTCACGCTCGCAGTGGCCTACGGAGTGACGGACTCGACCCTGCTGGTGTGGCCTTGGATCATGTTCGGCCTGATCAGGGCGGCCACGTGGCTGGCCGTGCGTCAGGCCCGGGACCTGAGGGGCTCGGCGCGTGCTGGGATGGGCAGCGGAAACGGAGGGAACGGCGGCCCCTCGGCCCCGGCGCCCGCCCTGGGGGCGCGCTCCTCGTCATGGATGGGCAACGGATCGCCGGCCGGCAACGGCTGGGGGCTCGTGCCGGGCCGGTAGCCGATCTCGGGCCGAACCGAGTCAGAGGCACGCCTTCTCGATCGCGGTGAGGATGGCTCGGGCGGAGCGCTCCCACGTGAACCCGGCCGCCCGCTCCCGGCCCTTCCGAACCAGATCCCCCCGGAGCTCGTGGTCATCGGCCACCTTGAGGAGCGCTTCGGCCCAGGCCGACGGATCCCGCGCCGGCAGGCACAGCGCGGCGTCGGCCGCCACCTCGTGCATGACCGGGATGTCGCTCACCAGCGCCGGGGTCCCGGCTGCCATGGCCTCCACCGGAGGGAGCCCGAATCCCTCGTATACCGACGGGTAGCCGAACGCCGTGGCGTGCTGGAGCAGCCCGACCAGGGCCTCGTCGTCGACGTAGCCGGTGAAGACCACGCGGCCGGCTCGCCGGAGGTCCTCCGTATCCCGGTAGAGCTGCTCGGCGGCGAACCACTCCTGGCCCACGATCACCAGGCGTTCGGGAAGATCGGGCCTCCGCCGCACCGCCTGGCGATAGGCGGCCACCAGGGTGGCGACGTTCTTCCGGGGTTGAAGGTTGCCCACGGAGAGGAAGTACGGGGGCTCGACGGGGCTGGGCCGGGGGGTGGGGTCGGTGAACGGTGGTCCCACGCCATCGTGGGCCACGATGATCTTCTCCGCGGGGAGGCCGTAGACCCGGACCATCTCATCCCGCGAGAACTCCGAGACGGTCACCACCCCGGCCGCCCGGCGCATGGTGAACGGGATGGTGCGGTTCATCCACAGCAGGTCTCTCCTCGAGTAGTACTCGGGATGCACGGCGTAGCAGACATCGTGGACCAGCGTGACCACCGGACACCCCACCACGGGCGGCGCCGTGTACTGGACGAACAGGACGTCGAGACGATCCCGGGCCGCCCGGTACGGGAGCGTGAACGGGATTCGAACCACCCGCCTCCCGGGCCGGAGCAGCCTCACCTCCGTCCCGGGCCAGCGGGGCCAGGATCCGGCCACTGAGCGATCCGTGAAGTACAGGACGAGCTCGTGGTCGCAGATCTCTCGGAGGGCCGGGAGTACGCCCGCCATCACGCGCTCGTTTCCGGTCAAGCGGGCCCCGATGACATGCGCGTCGATCCCGATGCGCAGGCGGCGGCCGGCCACGGGACTCTCGGGTGGCTAGACCCGAAGGCCTCGCTGGCGGGCGATCCGTCGGAAGAAGTCGTCGTGGCCGCGGGCGATGGCGTCCCAGTCGTACACCTCGGCGGCCCGCTCCTGCGACCGCTTGCCGAGGGACTTCGTGTCGGCGGGGTTCGCCTCGGCCCACCGGATCCTCTCGGCCAGGGTGCCCGGCTGGAACTTCGACCAGAAGATCCCGGTGTCGGCCAGGACCTCGCGGCTGTACACGGTCTCGTTGGCGAAGCAGGCGTTGCGGCACGCCATGGCCTTCACCAGGGCCGGATTCGTCCCGCCGGCGTGATGGCCATGGATGTAGCCGAACGCGCCAAGGTGAAGTGTCTCGATCAGCATGGGGCCGTACACCGGCCCCAGGAACCGGACCCGGCCGCGCGACGCCGCGTCCTGGCATGCCTTCCAGTACGGCGTCTCGTAGTTCATCGAGCCCGCGATCAACAGCTCCTTCGACGACCCCGAGGCCACGAAGTCCTTGATGATCTCGAGGATCCCGTTGTCAGGGTCGATCCGGCACGCCACCAGGTAATAACCGTCCTTTGCGGCCTCCCACCGGTCCAGGGCGCCCTCGGCCAGGTCGTCGGGGTTGAGCTGGTAGGCCCCGCTGGCCAGGTAGGCCGAATCCCGCTTGTAGGCCTGCCGCCAGTAGTCCTGGATGGCCAGGGCGTCGGACACCAGGTGGTCGGCGATCTTCGAGCAATACCACTCGTTGAAGTGGATGACCTGCTTGACCTTCTCCCACTTGGCCCGTCGCCACTCGATGCCGTCGGTGTTGAACACCAGGATCCGCCTGGTCGCCTTGACCGGGGTGAACACCGGCGCGGTCATGTAGCCCAGCACGTAATAGAGGTCGAACCGCCTTCGGAGCGAGTCGAGCATGGAGACGAAGTCGTGCGATGGCGTTTCGAGATAGAGGTTCTTGAGGTACGGCGCATAGATCTGCCTGACGCCCTTGTACTCGGAGAGCCTCCCCTCGAGCGTGTAGCCCGACCTGGCGTAGACGGTGACCTCGTGGCCCATCTCCACCAGTCGCGGCATGATCTCCTCGGCGAAGGACTCGTAGCCGCCGTAGTTGGCCGGCAGCCCCCGGGTCCCGAACACCGCGATCCGCAAGCCCTTCACGGCCTCTCGCCTCCATGAGCTCGACTTCCGATCGGACGGAACAGGTTACGGGGTTTTCGAAGGGCATACCATTGTTCGGTCCGCGAGCGTTCGGTATGGTCATGGCCCCGTTCGCGTTCCTTCGACCCGAGGAGATACCGATGAAGAAAGTCCTGGTGATCGGCGGGGCCGGCTACGTCGGCTGCGTGCTGGTGGACGAGCTGCTGGCCAAGGGGTACTCGGTGCGAGTGTTCGACCGGCTCTTCTACGGTCGGCACGCGGCGACCGAGTTCCTGGATCGGGTGGAGCTGGTGGTCGAGGACATGCGGGAGCTCTCCGAGAAGCACGTCCAGGAATGCTTCGCCGTGATCAACGTGGGCGGGCTCTCCAACGATCCCACAGCCGAGTTCAACCCGAGGGCGAACGAGGAGCTCAACACGCTCGCTTCGATCCACGCCGCCACGGTGGCCAAGAGGGCCGGTGTCCCCCGATTCCTCCAGGCCAGCACGTGCTCGATCTACGACCGGGGGGTGGGCGAGGACGTCCGCGACATCCTCCAGGACGAGGACTCCCCGGTCGATCCCAAGGCCGCCTACGCCACCTCCAAGCTCGCCGCGGAGCAGGGGATCCTGCCGTTGGCCGACGCCGACTTCGCCCCGGTGGCCTTCCGAAAGGGGACCATCTACGGGTTCTCGCCGAGGTTGCGCCTGGACCTGGTGGTGAACTCCTTCGTCAAGGACGCCATGCAGAAGGGGAAGCTGAACCTGCACTACGGCGGGATGATGTGGCGGCCCCTGATCGACGTGAAGGACGTGGCCCGGGCCTACGTCACGGCCCTGGAGGTCGACGCCGACCTGATCCGTGGGGAGCTGTTCAACCTGGTCGGGCAGAACTGGAGGATCTCCGAGCTGGCCCTTTCGGTCCAGCGGGCCTTGCGCGACCTGGGGATCGACGCCGAGATCGAGGCGGACTTCTCCTACCGGTTGGTCCGGAGCTATCGGGTCTCGGGGGCCAAGCTCGAACGGGTGCTGGGCTTCCGGCCCCGGGTGTCCATCGAGGAGTCGGTGAACACGCTGGTCGATGAGATCCGGCGCCACGAGTACACGGACTTCGACAACCCTCGCTACTACAACATCTCCTGGTTCAAGCTGCTGGAGGAGGCGGTGGACATCGTCAAGACCCATGGCTACGTCCTGTCGAAGCCAGAATGGACCGACGCGGACAGCGTTGCCGCAGGCCTGGGCCGGCACTCGTCCGAGCGGCCCCGGGAGCGATGAAGCTCCTGGTCTTCGGGGGCTGGGGACAGCTCGGCTCCGACCTGGCCGCGGTGGCCGAGGAGCGGGGGCACGAGTTCGTCCGGCCAAGGCACGCGGAGGTCGACGTCACGGACGCCCCGGCCGTCCTGGGGTCGGCACAGGAGCACCGGCCGCACGTGGTGATCACCACCGCGGCATTCCACAAGATGGAGCAGACGGAGGCGGACCCCGTCCAGACCTTCCTGGTGAACACGGTGGCGGCCAGGTACGTTGCCGAGGCTGCCAGGGCGGCCGGGGCCCGGTGCGTCTACATCAGCACCGACTACGTGTTCGACGGCGAGAAGTCCGACGGCTACACCGAGGACGACCGGGTCAACCCGGTGAACCTGTACGGGGTGTCGAAGGCCGCCGGCGAGCTGGCCGTGAGGAACGCGTGCCCGGACTTCTTGGTGGTCAGGGGCTCTGGGCTGTTCGGCCACGCCGGGAGCTCGGGCAAGGGCGGGAACCTGGTGGAAACCATGCTGGCCAAGGCCGCCGCCGGCGAGCCGATCCAGGTGGTGGACGACCAGTTCGCCGCGCCCACCTGCACTCGGGACATGGCGAATCGGATCTTCCTGTGGCTGGAGAGCGGGGTCCCCCCGGGCATCTATCACGGCGCGAACCGTGGCGGAGCGTCCTGGTACCAGTTCTGCAGGCGGATCTTCGAGCTGGCCGGCCTGAACCCCGACCTCACCCCCAAGCCGGCCGGCGTGCAG
>DASWCX010000411.1:0-2625 GCA_036395815.1 Actinomycetota bacterium
ACGTCGTCCTGCACCGGTCCCTCTCGCCTGGTCCTTCGGTACGCGTCCACCGCGCAGTTGCGGGTGATGCGCAGCAGCCAGCTCGAGAACTTCGCCTCCCCCCGGAACGACCGGAACGACCGGAACGCCTTGAGGAAGGCCTCCTGGGTCACGTCCTCGGCCATGGCCCGGTTCCCGGTGAGGTGGTATGCGAACCGCCAGACGTCGGCCTGGTAGTCGCGAACCAGCGACTCGAAGGCGCGGAGGTCGCCCGCCCGAGCCCGATGGATGGTCTCCGGTTCCGGCTCCCGCACGCTCCCCCCCGCGCCCCTCCGGCGCAAGCCTAGCCCGGCGCGATCGTCCCATTTGCGAAGAAGGACGGGCCGGGAACGTCGAAGGTTCGCCCCATCTCCCATTCGTCCCGGGCACTCCCTGCCGGTAGAGTCCGGCCAGCATGGACGTTCGGGAGGAGGAGAAGCGGGCCGCGGCCCGGGCGGCCGCGCTGCTGGTCGAGGACGGGATGGCCATCGGGCTCGGCACGGGGACCACCGTGGCCCACTTCCTTCCGGCGCTTGCCGCCCGGGGATTCACCGGCATCAGGTGCGTGGCGACCTCGGTCTCCACGGAGGAGGCCGCCCGCGCCCTGGGGCTTCAGGTGCAGGCCTTCGATGTCATCGATCACCTGGACCTGACGGTCGACGGGGCCGACCAGATCGCTCCGGATCTCTGGCTGGTCAAGGGCGGGGGCGGGGCCCACACCCGGGAGAAGGTGGCCGCGGCGGCCTCCGACCGGTTCGTCGTGATCGCCTCGACCGACAAGCTGGTGCCAGCGATCGGGCCGCCCGTCCCGGTGGAGGTTCTGCGCTTCGGGCTACGGGCCACCCTCGGTCATCTCGGCCTTCTGGGCCCGGCGAAGGTCCGGGACGCCCGGCCCACCCCTGACGGCAACGTCCTGGTCGACCTCCAAGGACCGGTGGACGACCCCGCCGGCCTGGCCCGCGAGCTGGAGTCCATCCCCGGAGTCGTCGGCCACGGCCTGTTCCCCCCCGAGCTCACCTCCGAGGCAGTGGTCGGCCGGGCGGATGGCTCGGTCCAACGGATCGAGCGCGGGACCGCTCTCGAGCTGTGACGGCCCCGTTCAGATCCACCTGGGGAACCACATGTGCTTGTGCCACTCAGCGTAGGGGAGGATCCGGCCGGTGAGGACGGGGAAGAAGTAGGCGAACACGACGACGCTCGCCAGGACCACCAGCCCGGCCAGCGGGGCGAGCGGCCGGGTCCGCCGCTCCCCGATCCGGACGTCCGACATGTCCCTCAGCCCGTAGACCAGGGCGAGGACCATGAACGGCGTGATGGGGGTCATGTAGAAGAGGAACGAGGTCCGGGCGGCCAGGAACCACTGGAAGTACTGGAACGCGTAGGCCGCCAGGGTGAGGCCGGCCCGCCAGTCCCGCCTCACCATCCCCATCACGAAGGTGTAGGGGATGGCCACCAGGCAGGTCCAGAACACGACGGGATTGCCGAGGCCGAGGATCTCGGCGGAGGTGGTCGGGTTGTTCCCGCCCTTGTAGTAGTACGCCACCGGCCGGACGAGGAACGGCCAGGTCCACGGGCGGGACGCGTAGGGGTGGGTCGCCCGGAGGTGCGCCGAGTATTCGTACATGCCCTTCTGGACCTGGAACCAGGCGTCGAAATGGACCCCGTTGTCGGCGAACCAACGCGCGTAGGTGGCCACGTACACCGCGAGGGGCAGGATCACCAGGAAGACGAACACCGCGAAGCTCTCGTCGCGGATCGCCTCCCACACCGGCCGGCGCAGGCCGAACCGTTTCCGGCGGCCCCGCTCCCATCCGTAGATCAACACGATCCCGCCCACCAGCGCCGGCCCCCCCGACCACTTCGTGGCCAGCGCCGCACCGAAGGCGATCCCCGCCAGCACCCGCCACGGGCGGAAGATCGGCGAGGGGGGCCGGTCGGGAGGCATGCCCATCAGGGCCGCCTCGCTCCCCGGCTCGAGGCGCTCGGGGGGAGGCGTTCGGCGTTCGATCCACTCCCGGTCCAGCACCACACACAGGAAGGCGGCCACGACGAAGAAGGTCAGCAGGATGTCGAGCATCGAGACCCGCGACTGCACGAAGTTCAGGCCCTCGGTGGCCAGCAGGAGCCCGGACACGCCCGCCCACAGGACCGAGCCGAACAGTCGGAAGGCCAGGATGGAGAGGAGCAGCACCGACAGCGTGCCGGCCACGGCCGACGCGAACCGCCACCCGAACGGACGGTTCCCGAAGGCGGCCTCTCCCCCGGCGATGATCCACCGGCCCAGCGGAGGGTGGACGGTGAACGTCTGCTCGGTGGGAGTCTCGAGGTGACACTGCTGGAAGGGGAACCCCGCGTCGAGGCAGCCGTCCTTCGCGTAGTAGGTCTCGTCGAACACGTAGGAGCCGGGAGCCGAGATGTGGTAGAAGCGCAGGCCCCCGGCGATCGCCGTGACCGCCAGGATCACCAGCACGGGCCGCCGATACCATCGCCGCCTGCTGCGGGCGAACCGTTCGACCCTGGTGCCGACGACCTGGCTCTCGTCGACCGAGCCTGCGGCGTCGACCCCGGTGCTCACCCTTCCGAGGATAGCCGGGCCGGAGTCCGAAG
>DASWCX010000412.1:0-2406 GCA_036395815.1 Actinomycetota bacterium
CGCTGTCGACCACACCCGAGTGAACGACCGCATCGAGCTGAGTGTCCGACGAGAGGGATCGAACGTCGTCCTCGCCGTGGCGGACTGGGGCATCGGCATCCCGGCCGCCGAGGTCGACCGGATCTTCGATCGGTTTGCCCGGGTCGACTCACACCGGAACCGGCAGTCGGGCGGGTTCGGGCTCGGGTTGGACATCGTGAAGGTGATCGCGGAGGCACACGGAGGCTCGGTCCGCGCGCGAAGCACCGAGGGCAGCGGCTCGGTGTTCGAGCTGGTGCTGGCGGAGTCGAAGGCTCGAGTCGGTCCCACGCTCGGAGGCGGATCGTCGGGGTCCGCCGATGGGTGGGCTCCGGGGTAGCTGCTGTGCAATGAGACTCTTCCCAGCTCAGTCCATCAGGTCCTGATGGACCGGTCCGCGGGTTAGCTCTGGGGTTCCCGCCCACCTCGCCTGGAGGCCGCACCGGGATATCCTCCCGACCGTGGGGACTGGGCCGACCACCGATCGCGTACGCACCTACTACGAACGGTCCGCTCACCGATACGACCGAAGCGTCAGATTTTGGGAGCGCGTGCTGTCGATGGAGGCCGAGCGCCGGTGGGTCGCGTCGAACGCGCGCGGGGACGTTCTGGAGATCGGCGTCGGGACCGGTCTCAATCTGCGCTTCTACGGGGCGGATGTCCGGCTGACCGGCGTGGACCTCAGTCCGGCCATGCTGGCCGAGGCGCGGCGGCGCGCGGCCGACCTGGGGCGGGAGGTGGATCTGCGAGAGGCCGACGCGCAGGCCCTCGAGTTCCCGGACGGCCGGTTCGATGCGGTCGTGTTCAGCCTCTGCCTGTGCTCGATCCCCGACGACCGGAGGGCGGTGGCCGAAGGCGTCCGGGTCCTGAAGCCCGGCGGGCGCATGCTATTGGTTGAGCACGTCCGCAGTCCCTCGCCGGGCGTGCGGGCGGGGCAGCGCCTGGTCGAGCCACTCTTCCTGCGCTTCCAGGCCGACCACCTGACCCGTGAGCCGCTCGACCACGTGCGAGCGGAAGGACTGGCGATCGAGGAGGTCCACCGCTGGGCGTGGGGCATCATGGAGCGTGTCTCGGCCGGCAAACCCTAGACAAACCGTATCCGCGCCTTCCACCTGACCCTGTCGGCGGAGGGCTCGAGGGCGGGACTGATCTCCAGGGTTGTTCCGCATTGGGGCTGAGGGGCGCGCCCGGGCCACGGAACATCCCCGGCCGACAGTCCGCCGTTCGATGGAAGCCGGTTCACGACGTCGGCGTCGGTGGCCGGACGGTGAATCGGGCGTTGAAGCCGTAGTAGCGGTGGTCCATGAAATGGCCGATGGTCCGCATCATCGCCCGACGGACCAGCCCCGTGGGATCGACCCACAGCCTGAACCACACCGGGGTCCCCCCCGTCTTGCCGACGAACGCCACGATCCTGGTGGGCTCCCCGTCCACCCGGGCGGACCTGATGACGCGGACGTCGAGATATGGCTTGAAGGAGTCCCAGATGAAGGACGGCACCGGGAGGGGCGGTCCGCCCTTCTGCACCTGCCACCGCCCCCCGGCGCTGTTTCGAAGCCACCGGGTGCCTCCGATGATCACGGTGGCCGCACCCTGGTCGCCGGTCCGGGAGGCCATGCGGTTCGGGGCTTGGAAGGCGTACACGGTGTGGATGCTGGTCAGTCCGGAGTTCAGCACCTCATCCAGCCGGAAGGTGTGCAGCGCGTGCATCCGCCGCTGGGCCTTGGCCAGAAGGGCGGTTCCGTCAGGCGCGGGGAGCTTCGGGATGGCGAAGGTCACCGTCCCGGCGGGGAAGTGCCCGAGCGTGCTCGTGAACGGGCCGAGATGGACGGCCAGGCGCTCGCCGCCGGTGAGGTCGAGCGCGGTCACCCTGCAGTTCGCCCCGCAACTCGCCAGCGTGCGGGAGGCCTCCCCGTCCGAGACCTGGACCCGGATCTGCCGGGGGCTTCCCTCGACCGGCAGCAGGTAGACGAGCGCGAGGTTCCTTCCCGGCGTCCCCGGACGAAGCGTCAGGCCGACGAGCACCGGGCCGACATGGTCGCCCAGCGTGAGCCCCTCTCCCCTCGGCAACGCCGTGTTCCGGACAACTCCTCCCGTATGGGCGACAGCCGGCGTCGGTCTCGGCAGCGGGTAGGCCGACAACAGCGCCGCGGCCAGGACCACCACGGCGGCCACCCCGGCCTCGGCCCTGGTCACGATCCTGCGTCGCCACGCCAGCACCGACAGGGGGACCATGGCCCCCACCGCCAGGATCTTCACCCCCAGGACCCGCCCGTAGTCCGAGTGCAGGAAGGCCCCCAGGGAGGGCAGGAACACCAGGGCCTGGACCACCCCCAGGGCCACCGTGGTCCCGAAGGCGGCCAGGGCCACCGGGGAGAACCGGTCCAG
>DASWCX010000413.1:0-8221 GCA_036395815.1 Actinomycetota bacterium
CGGGAAATCGGTGGTCGTCAGCCCCGATGGCTCGAGGGTCTATGTGACCGGCTACAGCTGGGCCGTCCCGAGCGAATTCGACTACACCACCTTGGCGTACGACGCGGCCACCGGCGTCCTTGTCTGGGGGCGCCGCTACCAGGGGTTGGGCGGCGGCGACGACTACGCAGTCGCGGTCGCCGTCACCCCCGACGGCCGGTACGTCTACGCCACCGGGTACGCCGACAACGGGGCCAGCGGCTACGACTACGCGTCCGCGGGCTACGACGCCTCCACCGGAGGATCGCTCGGAGCGAGGGTCTACAACGGGCCGGCCAATAGGTCCGACTACGCCTTCGCCATGGCCGTGAGCTCCACCGTCGTGTTCATCACAGGGGAGAGCGATGGAGGACCAACCGCCCACTACGACTACGCCACCGCGGCCTATCAGATCTGATCCGCTCGGGCTCCGAGGCTGAACCCCAGGGCAAGCCACGCGGGGTACGTTGCCAGGATGGCCGCCGAGACCGCATGGGTCTTCGCCGTCGGCCGTTCGTGATCGAACCCGAACACACCCGAGTTCAGCATCCAGTCCCGGCCGGACTCGGCTCGGCACATCTCCCAGATCCACCGGGTCCACTCGAGGTTCAGGTAGAGGGAGACGGATGTGCCCCAGAAGATGGCCATCGTGGCCGCGGCGAGCATCCGCCGCGCCCTCGTCCGGTGCCACGGGTCGAGCCTCCGGGTCAGCCGGGCGCCGAGCCAGCCGGAGCCGACCAGCATCGGCGGGTCGAGGAGGAAGCTGTCGAACGGGATCACCGGATCGCCATCACCAGTCCGCCAGCATATGGTGGGCCGCCCTGGTGGCGAACGCCATGATCGTGACCTGTGGGTTGACGCCCAGCGAGGTGGGAAACACGCTGGCGTCGGCCACCACCAGCCGCTCCGCGCCGAGGACCCGCCCGGCATGGTCGACCACCCCTAGAGGATCGGCTCCCATCCGGGCCGTTCCCATCGGGTGGTAGGCGGTGAGCCGCAGGGCCGACGGCCGCCAGTCTCGCTCCAGGCAGGCCTGCGCCTCCGCCACTGACCGGAGGGGACCGGCCCCCCAGATCATCGGGTGGACCTCGGTCGCGCCCGCGGCGAACAGGACCCTCGCGGCCAGCAACATCCCCTCTACCACCCGGCGCGCGTCGACCCGGTTCAGATCGTAGGTCATGAGCGGGGTTCGGCCCGGACCCATCGAGCGGACCCGGCCGCTCGAGGTGTCGGACACGAGCAACCCGAGGACCGCCATGTTCGGCAGCCTCGCCAGCATCGCGGCGCGCTCGGCGCCCGAGAGCCCGAAGCCCAGCTCCGCGTAGCCGAGCGGCGGCGGCGGGAAGGTCGCCTCCAGGAGCACTCCTCGATCCGCCAGCGCGTCGATCAAGTAGCTCTGCATGACCCCGCGCCATCCGCGGACCTCCTCGTCGAAGATCCCGACCACCGCGGACGCGGGATGTAGCCGGAGGTTCCGGCCCACGGCGCGGTGCCGGATCCCGCTCCGGCGGAGAAGCCCCGGGGTCAGGGGGGCGCCGGCGGCCACGATGACACCGCGCCTGGCGCGCAGCCGGAACGTCCCCGCCGGGCGCCCGCCGGCGTCGAGCAGGGTCCCTTCAACTCCGATCGCCCGCCGCCCCCGGAACACGACCCGGCGGGCGAGACACCGGGCGAAGATCTCGGCCCCTGCCGCCACCGCCATCGGGAGGTAGTTGAGGTGGACGCCACGCTTGCCGTCCACGGGGCACCCCGCCACGCAGATACCGGAGCCCAGGCATCCGTCTCCGTTGCGCAGCAGCGGGCGCCCCGTGATGCCGAGCGCCGCCGAGCCCCGGTGGGCGATCAGCCCGTTGTTGCCCATCACCGCCCACGGCACGGGGGCCACCCCGATGACCTTCTCGACCTCCTCATAGAAAGGAAGCAGATCCTCGGGACGGAGCTCGACCCCGAATCGCGTGGCCCATCCGTCGATCACGGGGTTCGGGGTTCGAAAGCACGTCCCGGAGTTCCCCACCGTGCTCCCGCCCACCGCTCGGCCGATCGGCACCACCACCGGCGGGCGTCCCACCGTCACCGTGGCCCCGCCAGACCGGTACAGCAGGCGCATCCGCTCGATCTCGGGCCCGGCGAAGTCCTCGCGGGTGTGGGCGGTGCCCTCCTCCACCAGGGCCACCGACCAGCCGGCTTCGGCCAGCGTCCGGGCCACCGGCGCCCCGCCGGCCCCCGAACCCACCACCACGACGTCGAACGCCGCTTCGAACCCCGGCCGGAGCTCGGGGTGGGCCCGAACCGGGAGGCGTCGTGGGGCCGGCAGCGGGGGCGTCAGGGGCATCAGCTGCCCGGGGGCGAAGCCCAGGGCGGCCTGCACGTCGGGTGCGCCGGCGTAGGCCAGGAGCGTCAGCGCCTCCACCGGCATCAGCGACTGGCCCATCCCAAAGGGCAGGCGATGGATCCGCGAAAGGATCTCCTCCCGGCCGTCCCGGTCGAGCCGCGAGAACGGCTGGCCCCGCACCACCCTCGGGACGTGCTCCAGCAGGGCCAGCTCCGCGGCGAGGCCCCGGCGTAGCCCAGCCGGCATCCCGCCCAACAGGCCCTCGGCTCGAGCCCCGGCCCCCACGTCCAGCGCTCCGGGGACCCCGTGGCCCGGCGGGACCAGCGCGTCCGCCAGGGCCTCCAGTGTTGACGGGCGCCGCCCCCGGCGTCTCCCCCGTCCAGCTTCCACGCCGCCTCCCCTTCGAGGCCATCCAGACTCGCGGGCCCACCTTATCCAGCTCAGGGGAGCCCAGGGAGCCCCCTGACTAGTCAGGTTTGACTAGCCTCGCTACCGGGCAGTAACGTGAGGATTCGCTGGTCCCCGCGGGGTCCGGACCGGCCGTGTGATGGCCCGGCTGGGGGGAATGATTCCTCCGCTCGCCCCGCCCGGAGCGAGTTCGGTCGGCGGACTGAGAGGGAATCCGTGGCGCACACACAAACGCTGGAGAGGCCGGAGACCGATCGGGAAACCCCGGAGCCGGAGATCTCGATCCGCAATCTCACGAAGCGGTTCGGAGCGCAGACCGTCCTGGAGGACATCACCTGCGACATCCCGAAGGGGAAGATCACGCTGATGCTGGGCCCATCGGGCACCGGCAAGAGCGTGTTCCTCAAGAACATCATGGGCCTGCTGAAGCCCGAGGAGGGCGAGATCTGGATCGGCGACAAGAACGTCCCGGCCCTCCCCCACCGGGAGCTGTATGAGGTCCGGCGGAAGTTCGGCGTGCTGTTCCAGGACGGCGCGCTGTTCGGCTCGATGTCCGTGTACGACAACACCGCCTTCCCCCTCCGGGAGCACACCAAGAAGGGCGAGAAGGAGATCAGGGACATCGTCATGGAGAAGCTCGGGATGGTAGGCCTGGTCGGCGCGGAGTCCAAGCTCCCCGGCGAGATCTCGGGCGGGATGAAGAAGCGAGCTGGCCTGGCCCGGGCCCTGGTGCTGGACCCGGAGATCATCATGTTCGACGAGCCCGACTCGGGCCTCGACCCCGTTCGGACCGCATTCCTGAACGAGCTGATCCTGGACCTCAACAAGAAGCTCGGGTCGACGATGCTGGTCGTCACCCACGACATCGCCACGGCCCGAAGGGTGGCGGACTACATCGGGATGCTCTACCTCCGGGGCCTGGTGAAGTTCGGCACCAAGGAGGAGATGTTCGACTCCGACATGCCCGTGGTCCGCCAGTTCCTGGCCGGGGCCACGGATGGCCCGATCGGCATGTCCGAGGAGGCAGACCAGGGCCGGCACCCCCAGGTCAAGTCGAGCTACGGCATGACGGCCGAGGAGACCGAGTCGATGGAGCGCGAAGCGGGCGCGCCCGACGACCGGGAGTCTGCCGGGAACGAGAAGGCCTCGGGTGGGGACGACGGGGAGCGGAAGCGGGTCCGGGGAAACGGCAGCCGCATATGGCACAGGGAGGGGCGCAGGGCGGAAGCCCCCCGGAACGCGAACGGCGAAGCCGAAGAAGCCGAAGAGGTCCCCCTCGACGAAATGCTCGAGGAGGGGGAGGGCTAGGCGATGGCCACCCGCCTGTCGGCGCCGCGGAAGACCCTCGGCTTCCTGGACGAGGCGGGCAGGATGTACTCGGTCGGCCTGGAGGCCCTGCACACGGCGTTCCGCCGGCCGTGGCCGTTCGAGGAGTTCGTCAACCAGATGTGGTTCCTGATCAAGGTCACCACGGTCCCGGTGATCCTGATCTCGATCCCGTTCGGAATGGTCATCTCCTTGCACGTCGGCTCGTTCGTGCGCCAGCTCGGGGCCCAGGCCCACATGGGCGCGGCCATGGTGCTCGCCGTGGTCCGGGAGGAGGCGCCCGTCGCCACCGCGCTGCTGATCGCCGGGGCCGGCGGGTCGGCCATGTGCGCGGACCTCGGGTCCAGGCGGATCCGTGACGAGATCGACGCCCTCGAGGTGCTCGGCATCGACCCCGTCCACCGGCTGATCATGCCGAGGGTCATCGCCGCGTCCATCGTGGCCGTCCTGCTCGACGCCATCGTGTCGGTGGCCGGGATCGCCGGCGGCTGGTTCTTCGCCGTGGTGGTGCAGCACGGCACGACTTCCTCGTACTTCGCCAGCTTCAACGAGCTGTCCCAGCTACCCGACCTGTTCATGGCCCTGACCAAGGCCGCCGTGTTCGGCTTCGTGGGCGGCACCGTGGCCTGCTACAAGGGCTTCTTCGCCAAGGGCGGGCCGAAGGGCGTGGGCGACGCGGTGAACCAGGCCGTGGTCATCACGTTCCTGCTGCTGTTCTTCCTCAACTTCATCATGACCGCGCTCTACTTCAACTTCGTGCCGCAGAAGCTCTAGGAGCGAACGTGGCGACCACCGAGATCCCCGCCGCCGAAGCGCCCCGTCCCAACGCGATGGTTCGGGGCCTGGGCGGGGTGTCGAAGCCCTTCGAGGGCCTGCTGCACCAGCTCCGGTTCGACCTCGAGGCGATCCGAGCGCTGCCCCGGGCCCTGCACTACCGGAAGCAGATCCTGTCGATCACCTCCGACATCACCATCGGCGTCGGGGCGCTGGTGGTCGGGGCCGGGACCTTCTTCGTCATCTTCGCCATGGCGTTCTTCACCGGCACCCAGGTCGGCCTGGAGGGGTTCCAGGGGCTGTCCCAGATCGGAGCCCAGGCCTTCACCGGGTTGGTGTCGAGCTGGGCCAACACCCGTGAGATCACCCCGCTGGTGGCGGGGGTGGCCCTGGCCGCCCAGGTCGGCACGTCGTTCACCGCCGAGCTGGGGGCCGCCCGGATCTCCGAGGAGATCGACGCGCTCGAGGTGATGGCCGTCCCGTCCCTCACCTATATGGTGGCCACCAGGATCTGGGCGGCCATCATCACGATCATCCCGCTCTATCTGGCCGCGCTGTTCTCCTCCTACATCGCCACCGAGGCCATCGTGACCCGGTTCTTCTCGCTGTCGACGGGGACGTACGCACACTACTTCCACCTGTTCCTGCCCCCCATCGACATCCTCTACAGCCTGATCAAGGCGGTGGTGTTCGCCATCGTGGTGACGCTGATCCACTGCTACTACGGCTACAACGCCACCGGAGGACCCGCCGGGGTGGGCGTCGCCTCGGGGCGGGCCATCCGGCTCTCCATCGTCACCGTGGTGGTGCTGAACCTGTTCCTCTCGCTGCTCTTCTGGGGCGGCGGCGACACCGTGAGGCTCGCATGATCACCCGCGAACGGCCCGCCGTCGCCACCGCGCCACCCCCCCGGCGGCCCCCGGCACCGCGACCGAGGTTCCGGTGGATACCGCTGGTGGTCGGCCCGCTGATCCTGGCCCTGGTGGGCGCCGGGATGTTCCTGGGCCTCAAGGCCGCCTACGGCGGGTTCGGCCACTACTACGACGTCAGCGTGACGCTGCCCCGGACCGGCGAGCAGCTCACCACGGGCTCCGACGTGCGGATGCACGGGGTGATCGTGGGGAAGGTGACGCGGGTTCAGCTGGTGGACCGTCAGGCCCGGCTGACCCTGCAGATCGACAGGCAGTACCAGGTGCCGTCCTCGGCGGAGGCGGACATCACGCTGACCACGCTGCTCGGCGCGAAGTTCGTCGACCTGCGGTTCGCCCGGTACGGGCCCCCGTTCCTGAAGAACGGCGACCGCATCAGGACCGGGCACGTGGGGCCCGAGCTCGAGGACGCCCTCGACGACGGCGTTTCGGTGCTCCAGGCCATCGATCCGTCGGACCTGTCCACCGTGGTCGGCCAGCTGACCACCGCGGCCCGGGGGCACGGGGACGACGTGGCCCGGGGGCTCACCGCGAACGCGCAGCTCTCCACCCTCTTCGTCAGGACGCTCGATCCACAGTTGAAGGCGCTGCACGACTTCGACGTCATCTTCGGGGCCCTGCGGAACTCGGGCGTGGACCTGAACAACCTGGCCGCGGCCATCAACCAGGGCGTGCCCGTCTACGCGTCGAAGTCCGCCCAGGCGAACCTGGACAAGGCCCTGCGCGCCGTCCAGCCCTTCGCCAACAACCTGGGGGACCTGCTGATCCTCAACCGGTCCGACTGGGACCGGATGATCGACTCGGGCGACACCGTGCTCCAGGCAATCGCGGACCGACCTCAGGGCCTGAGCGACCTGGTCCACGGGCTCTGGCAGTACGTGTACAAGCTGTCGCCTCCGCCCTGCGCGGCCGCGTGCGGGCTGACCGACGGCAGCGGCGCCGCGGGGTTCACCAACTTCATGGGCGGCGACACCCGGCGGCAGATGGTGCTGATGATCTGCGCCGCGCTGCCGTTGCAGGCGAGAGCCGAGATCCCGACGTGCAGGGGCGGGCTCTGATGCGGGTCATGCGGGTCCCCGGGCGCACCCTGGCGAAGGTCGCCGGGTTCACCCTGCTGTCCGGCGTGCTCACGGTGGGGCTCGGGGTGAAGATCGGCAACATCCGGCTGTTCAGCCACACCTACACCGTCCAGGCGCAGTTCACCGACGCCAGCGGGGTGTTCAAGGGCGACGCGGTGAAGCTGGCCGGCGTGGACGTGGGCCGGGTGGCCGGGGCGAAGATCGACCACGGGCTCGGCGTGGTGACGTTCAGCGTCGACGACTCCGTGGACCTGACCAGCCACAGCACCGTCGGCATCCGGTGGCGGAACGTCCTGGGCCAGCGGTTCCTCTATGTCTTCCCCGGGGACGGGGGCGGCCGCGAGCTCCACGGCGGCGACGTGATCCCGGTCTCCAGGACCCAGGACGCCGGGGACCTGAACGCCTTTCTCAACAAGCTCGGCCCGATCCTCCAGGCCATCGACCCGGACAAGGCCAACGCGTTCCTCGATTCGCTGAACGAGGCGCTGGGCGGCAACGAGGGAGCGGTCCGAGGGCTGATCGGAGACGCCGCAACCCTGACCGGACGGCTGGGGGGCATGGACCAACAGATCAAGACGCTGATCAGCTCCTCCGACACTGTGATGTCCACCTACGCCGACCAGAACCAGTCCATCTCGCAGATCCTCGACGACCTCAACTCGGTGGGGGGCCGGCTTCAGGGGATGACGGGCGCCATCGACAAGTTCATCACCGACTTCGCCGACGTGCAGCAACAGCTGGACAAGCTCCTCACCGAGAACAGCTCGAACATCGACGCCGACCTCCAGTCCCTGGATTCCGTGTCGGGGACGCTGGCGAAGAACCGATCGAGCCTGGCCACGACCCTGTGCTCGCTGCCGGCCGGGCTCGCCCCGTACTTCCAGACCTCGAGCTGGGGCGAATGGTTCAACGTCCGGATCACCGAGTTCGAGATCAAGGACCAGAACGGCCGAACGATCACCAGCCAGCGGGAGCTGCCGGGGAGCCGTTCGTCGAAGAACCCCAGCCCGCTGTACAGCTGCCCGGGGAGCCCGCCCATCGGGACGGGCGGACAGGGTGCGGCCCAGCAGGGCGGGGCCTCGGGGACCGCCGGCGGGCAGGCCGCCGGGAGCGGGACCGGCGGCGGCACCGGCAGCGGGAGCACACCCGGTGGGGGATCCCAGGCCGGCTTCCAGGGCCTCCAGTCCTTCGTCGACTCCATCCTGGGGGGGAGGTCCCGTGGCTAGGCTCCGGGACGCGCTCCAGAAGTCCTTCCTCGAGCGCAACCAGCGCCTGATCGGGCTCATCGGGATCCTCGCCCTCCTGGCCGGATCGGCCTTCGCGCTGGTGCTCTCCGGCGGCGTCTTCGCCCGGAC
>DASWCX010000414.1:0-12103 GCA_036395815.1 Actinomycetota bacterium
CAGCAGCTCGGGCACCCGAAGGTAGGTGCCGTAGGAGAGCTTGCGGTCCTCCTCCCCGAATCGCGGCTTCGGCGCGGATGGTTCGCGTTGGGCCTCGACCTCCGCCGGGCTGCGCTCCGGTTCCATGATCCCCACCTGGTGGCCCCTTCCCCCCGGACCGAAGCTTACCTGCTGGATGTGCCCGTAACCGGCCGGGGACGGGACGCACCGCGTACTAAAGTGACGTCGTGGCCAAGGCGAGGACCCAGACCCCCCGGACGCACGCGGACCCCATCGACCTCCTCGACGTGGAGGCGCTGCTCACCGACGAGGAGCGGATGATCCGGGACACCGTGCGCGGGTTCGTCAAGGACCGGGTCCTGCCGGTGATCGACGAATGGTTCGAGGCGGGCCATTTCGACAAGGGCGTGATCAAGGAGCTCGGCGCGCTGGGACTTCTCGGCATGCACCTGAAGGGCTACGGCTGCGCAGGGACGAACGCCGTCAGCTACGGCATCACGTGCCTGGAGATGGAGGCCGGCGACAGCGGCTTCCGCAGCGCCGTCAGCGTGCAGGGTTCGCTGTCGATGTGGCCGATCTGGAGGTACGGGACCGACGAGCAGAAGGACCGGTGGCTCCCCCCCATGGCGGCGGGCGAGCTCATCGGCTGCTTCGGCCTGACCGAGCCGGACTTCGGGAGCACCCGAGCGGCATGCGCACGCACGCTCGCCGGGACGGCGGCGACTGGGTCCTGTCCGGCACGAAGATGTGGATCACGAACGGAGGCATCGCCGACCTGGCCGTGGTGTGGGCGCAGACGGACGAGGGGATCCGCGGCTTCGTCGTCCCTCGCGAGACGAAGGGATTCGAGACGCGAGACATCGAACGCAAGCTCTCGCTGCGGGCTTCGGTCACCTCGGAGCTGGTGTTCGACGAGTGCCGGCTTCCGTCCGACGCGATGCTCCCCGGGGCCCGCGGCCTCCGGGGTCCCCTCTCGACGCTCAATGAGGCGCGGTTCGGGATCATCTGGGGCGTGATGGGCGCCGCCCGGACCTGCTTCGAGACGGCGGTGGAGTACGCGAAGACCCGGGTCCAGTTCGGAAAGCCGATCGGTTCCCATCAGCTGACCCAGCGCAAGCTGGCCGACATGGCGGTGGAGCTCGGCAAGGGAACGCTGCTCGCCCTGCACCTGGGCAGGATGAAGGACGAGGAGCGGCTCACGTCCGAGCAGGTCAGCTTCGGCAAGCTCAACAACGTGCGGGAGGCGCTGGACATCTGCCGAGAGGCCCGCACGATCCTGGGGGCCAACGGGATCACGCTCGAATATCCGATCATCCGGCACATGAACAACCTCGAATCGGTGCTCACGTACGAGGGGACCACCGAGATCCACACGCTCGTCCTGGGAAAGGCCCTCACCGGCCTGGACGCGTTCGACTGACGTGGCGCCGTTCCGGGCCTCGGCCGGCTTCACCGACGAGTGGAAGCACTTCTCCTTCGAGGTGACGGACGGCGTCGGCACGGTCACCTTCCAGCGTCCCGAGAAGCTCAACGCGCTCACCTTCGACGTCTACGCCGACCTCCGGGACCTGCTGGTCGAGCTCCCGCATCGCGACGACGTCCGGGTTCTGGTGATCACGGGCACGGGCCGCGGATTCTGCTCCGGCGGCGACGTCCACGAGATCATCGGGGAGCTGCTCAAGATGGACCCACGGGGCCTGCTCGAGTTCACCCGCATGACCGGTTCGGTGGTCCAGCGGATGCGGGAATGTCCCCTGCCGATCATCGCCTCGGTCAACGGGACCGCCGCCGGCGCCGGCGCGGTGATCGCCCTGGCCGCGGACCTGCGGCTGCTGGCCCGATCGGCCTCGTTCGCCTTCCTGTTCACGAAGGTCGGGCTGGCCGGAGCCGACATGGGCTCGGCGTACCTGCTCCCCCGATTGGTGGGGTTCGGCCGGGCCACCGAGCTGCTGCTCCTCGGCGACACCGTCACGGCCGAACGGGCGTCCGAGATCGGCCTGGCCACGCAGGTGCTGGCCGACGAGGACCTCCCGGCCGCCGCGGCCGCGCTCGCCCGCCGTCTGGCCGACGGGCCGACGTTCGCCTACGCCAGCACGAAGATGCTGCTCTCGCGGGAGATCGACATGGACCTGGCCGGCTCGATCGAGCTCGAGGCCATGACCCAGGCGCTGCTCATGAACACCAAGGACCACGCCGAGTTCTACGCGGCCTTCACCGAGGGCCGCGATCCGAAGTGGACCGGCCGTTGACGGACGAGCCCCGGCACGAGCTGGTCAATCCCTCCTCCCTGGCCGCGCCGGTCGGTTACTCCCACGCGGTGGTGGCCGCGCCCGGCCGAACCGTCTACCTGGGCGGCCAGGCGGGGCACGCGGCCGACGGCTCCCTACCCGAAGGCGGCATCGTCGAGCACTTCGAGGCAGCCTGCGCCAACGTCGCCACCGCGCTGCGGGCCGCGGGCGGTGAGCCGGAGCATCTCGTCTGGATCCAGATCTTCGTCACGGACGCCGGAGAGTACCGGGCCAACCTCGGACCGATCGGCGAGGCCTGGCGCCGGCAGTTCGGCCGGCACTACCCGGCCAACGCCCTGTTCGAGGTGCGAGGGCTGTTCGATCCCCGGGCCAAGGTCGAGCTGATGGCGATCGCCGTCCGGCCGGACGAACCGGCCGGCTGAACCCGGCCCTCAGCCGTCGCGGTACAGCTCGCGGGCGATGACCTCGCGCTGGATCTCGGTTGTTCCCTCGTAGATGCGGGGTCCACGCACCTCGCGGTAGAGGTGCTCGAGGAGGTGGCCCCTCTCCAGGGCCGCGGCCCCGTGGATCTGGACCGCAGCGTCCACCACGAACTGCGCCGTCTCGGTGGCGAAGAGCTTGGCCATGGCCGAGGATCTGGTGACGCCGGGCGCGCCGCCGTCGTACGCCTCGGCCGCCGCGTAGACGAGCAGGCGGGCCGCTTCGGTCCTGGTGGCCATCTCCGCGAGCTGGTGGGAGACGGCCTGGAACTCGCGAAGGGGACGGCCGAAGGCGCGGCGCGCGCCGGCGTGCGCCAGGGCGGCGTCGAGCGCGGCCTGGGCCATGCCCACCGCGAACGCTCCCACGCTGGGGCGGAACAGGTCGAGGGTCCGCATGGCGACCCCGAACCCCCGGTCGACCTCGCCCAACACGGAGGACGAGGGGACGAACACGCCGTCGAGCTCGAGCCGCCCGATCGGGTGAGGGGAGACGAGATCCAGCGACGCGCCCGACAGGCCGGGGCTGTCCCCCGGCACGACGAACGCGGTCACCCCTCGAGCGCCGACGTCCGGGGTGGTTCGGCCGAACAGCACGTAGACGTCGGCCTCCGGGGCGTTCGAGATCCAGGTCTTCTCACCAACCAGCCGGTAGCCCTCGCCATCCGGTTCGGCCCGGGTCTCGATGGCGCCGGCGTCCGAGCCGTGTTCGGGCTCGGTCAGGGCGAACGCGGTGACCGCCTCGCCCCGGGCGATCGCCGGCACCCATCGCCGGACCAGGTCCGGCCCCCCCGACTGCAGGATCGGATATCCGCCCAGGCCCTGCATGGCGAGCGCCGTCTCGGCCTCGGTGGAGCCATGGGCCAGCCCCTCCCGCAGCAGGCAGAGCTCCAACGCCGAGATCTCCTCCGCCTCCCTGGACCCTCCGGCGCTGGCCGGGAACAGGCGCCCCAGGAGCCCGTGGTGGGCCAGCGCGGCGAGAAGGGGCCGGTTCACCCTTCGGGACGTGCTCGCCGCGACCGGCGCCAGCTCCTCGTGCCCGAGCGCGCGCGCGTGGTCCAATAGGTCGCGCTGGTGGTCGGCGAGGGCGAAGGGCACGGTAGGCGTATATCACGGGTCCGGCGCACTCGCTAGGATGCTGGTGCCCGCACGGCCGATCGACACAAGGGGGGCGCGGATGGACGACTCTCCCTACTGGAACCCTCGCCACGAGACCATGCCGCGGGCGGATCTCGACGCGCTCCAGGTCCGCAAGCTCAGGAACCTCGTCGAGTGGGCCGACATGCAGGTTCCCTGGCAGGCGAAACGGCTGCGGGACGCGGGGGTCACGGCCGACACGATCGCCACCATCGACGACCTCCAGCGCATCCCGCCGATGACCCGCGAGGACTGGATGGAGGGACAGCTCGAGGATCCCCCGTTCGGGACGAACGTGGCCGCGGGGAAGGACCTCGCCATCCGGTACCACCTGACCTCGGGTACCACGGGACGAACGCCCATCCGGGTCCTCGACTCCATGAAGGACTGGGAGTGGATCGCGGAGATGTGGTGCTACGGCCTGTGGGGCTTCGGGGTCCGTCCGTCGGATACGGTGTTCGTGGCCTTCGGCTACAGCACGTTCATCGGGTTCTGGGGCCTGCACTACGCGTGCGAGAAGCTCGGCTGCCTCACTCTGCCGGGCGGGGCCATGACCACCGAACAGCGGGTCCGCCAGATCGTGGAGATGGGCGCCACGGTGGTCTGCTCCACCCCCACGTACGCGCTGCGGATGGCTCAGGAGGCCAGGCAACTCGGCATCGACCTGGCCTCCTCTCCGGTCGAGCGCCTGATCCTGTCGGGCGAGCCGGCCGGATCGATCCCGGCCACCAAGAAGCTCATCCAGGAGGAGTGGGGAGCGAAGGCGGGGGACACCGCGGGGATGACAGAGCTGGGGACGATCATGATCTTCGAGTGCGCGTCGCAACCCGGCGGCACGCACATCATCGAGGACCACTACATCGAGGAGGTCCTCGATCCCATCACCGACCGGCTGGTCGGCTACGGAGAGATGGGCGAGCGGGTCGTCACCTCGTTCGGCCGGGGGTTCATCCCGGTCCTGCGGTACCGGACCCGCGACCTGGTGGTGAAGGTGCCGGCCGCGACCTGCGGGTGCGGGCGCACCTTCGACCTCTACGACGGCGGGATCCGAGGCCGGGTCGACGACATGAAGCTGGTGCGGGGGACGAACGTGTATCCGCGCGCGGTGGAGGCGCTCGTCCGCGAGTTCAAGGAGATCGACGAGTTCCAGATCCACCTGTACACGGCCGAGGGCCGGCGCGACGAGATCGAGGTGCTGGTGGAGATCCCCGACCCGGACGCCGACGGCGACCGGATCCTCTCGGACCTGGCCAGGGAGCTGGCGGGGGCCCACGAGGCGCTCCGGTTCGACGTTCGGCGGGTGGAGGCGGGGACGTTGCCCCGGTTCGAGCTGAAGGCGAAACGGGTTCTCGACGAGCGCACCGTGATCGGCTCGGAGGGCGAACGGAGGGTCCAGGCATGACCATGAAGAACGTCGCCGGCGAGGAACTGAGCGAGGCCCAGGGGAAGCTCGTCGAGTGCTACCGGACGCTGGCCCATGTGCTCATGGGGCATCGCGACGAGCTCGCCCCGTTCGAGGAGCGGAACGCGCTCAAGGCGCTGGCCGCCCTGTGGCAGGTCATGAACGGCCTCGACATGGACCCGGGTCAGGTCTACGACCTGGGCGCCTGATCCGAGCTCCCTGCCGCGTCGTAGAGACGCGGGTCCAGGAGGCAGAGGTCCGCGCGCCCGGCCGCCAGGATGGTGTTGGCCTCGTCGCTCGTGGTGAGGTTGCCGCCGACCAGGGTGGGAACCCCGGCTTCGTTCCGGATCCGGTCGCTGTAGGGAACGAGGTAGAACCGCCCGTAAGGGGGATTGTCGCGAACGGTGGTCTGGCCGCCCACCGGCTGGACCAGGTCGCCCCCGCGCTCGCGGAGCCATCGGGCGAGCAGCACCGCCTCGTCGATGCCGAATCCTCGCGGAGCCCAGTCGGTGGCCAGGAGGGCCACACCCAGCGGCCGGTCCTCCGGCCACGCGTCCCGCACCGCCTCGAACACCTGCAGAGGGAAACGGGCCCGGCCCTCCAGCGATCCGCCGAACTCATCGCTCCTGCGGTTCGTGAGGGGCGAGAGGAAGGAGGCCAGGAGGTAGCCGTGGGCCAGGTCGAGGTGGAGGAGGTCGAATCCCGCAGCGGCCGCCCGGTTCGCCGCGGCCACGAAGTCGCCGATCACCTGGGGCATCGCCTCGGCCGCGAGCTCCTCCGGTACCGGACTCCGGGATACGTACGGGACCGGGGACGCCGCGACGAGCGGCCACCCTCCCTCCCGCAGCGGCCGGCCGGTGCCCTCCCACTTGGGCCGGGTTGCCGCGCGAGGTCCGGCGTGCCCCAGCCGGAGGGCCACGCGGGCCGCCGACCCCTCGCGCATGGCAGCCACGATCTCGCCCCATTCCCAAGCCTGTTCGTCCGACCAGATCCCGGGCGTGCCCGGGGTGACCCGTCCGTGTGCGGAGATCGCCACCAGCTCGGTCACCACCAACCCGGGTCCGGCCCGACCGGCCCTGACCAGGCGCTTTCGAAGGGCCGGGCCGGGCGATCCGTCGATCGAGTCGTCCTCGCCGACGGGTGACAATGCGACACGGTTCGTCACATCGACACCTCGGGCCACGAAAGGCCCGAGCAGCGGTGGCGGAGCCACGACCACCTCTCGCGAGGGCTCTCCGCGAGCCGCCGCCGAGAACCAGCCGTCGACGCGGTTCACGAACGCCGGGTCCCGCTTCTGCAGCTCGAGATGGGTGATCCGGCCGCTTCGCGTCAGCAGGTTGAACGTGAACTGAAGCGGGTCGAACGTCGCGTACCGACGGACGTTCTCGAAGTACGTCGCGCTCTCCCGGGCCGCTTCCTGGAACCGCTCGACGATGGGCTGCCGCTCCATCTCGTACTCGATCAGGGCCCTCGCGGTATCGGGCTGCCGCTGGAGCGCCTGGGCCAGCGCGATGGCGTCCTCCATGGCGAGCTTCGTGCCCGAGCCGATGGTGAAGTGCGCGGTGTGGGCGGCGTCGCCCAGCAACACCACGTTCCCCTGATGCCAGGAATCGCATCGGAGGGTGACGAAGCTGATCCACAGCGACCGGTTCGACATCAGCGAATGGCCACCCAGGTCCTCGGCGAAGAGCTCCTCGCAGTAGGCGATGCTCTCCTCCTCGGTCGCCCCCTCCAGGCCGGCTCGCCGCCAGGTCTCCTCGGGACATTCCACGATGAACGTGCTGGTCTCGCCGTCGAACGGATACGCATGGACCTGGAACAGCCCGTGGTCGTTCTCCCGGAAGATGAAGGTGAAGGCGTCGAACACCAGGTCGGTCCCGAACCAGACGAACTTCGTGCGGTGCACGTCCTCCGCGGGTCGAAGGGACTCGGCCAGGGCGCGACGGGCCAGGCTGTTGACCCCGTCGGCGGCGACGATCAGGGCGACGTCGCCCAGCTCCGACAGGTCGCCGACCTCGCGGTGGAAGACCAGGCCGACGCCCAGTCGGCGGCAGCGATCCTGGAGGATCTGGAGCAAACGCTTGCGGGCGATGGCCGAGAACACGTGCCCGCGCGACCGCACCGTCCGGCCCCGGTAGCGGACGTCGATGGCCCCCCATCGGGCGAACGTGTCGGTGATCTCCGTGTACGTCTCGAAGTCGGCGTCCCTGAACGACCCCAGGGTCTCCTCGGAGAACACCACGCCCCAGCCGAATGTGGCGTCGGGCGGGTTGCGCTCGAACACCGTGACCTCGTGGGAGGGGTCGGCCTTCTTCATCAGCATGGCGAAGTACAGCCCGGCGGGCCCGCCCCCCAGGACGCCGATCCTCACCTCCGGCCCCGCCTCACGAGAGGACGTCGGCCAGCCGGGAGCACTGCGCGAGATCCGCGACGGTGGGAAGCAGCACCAGCTCGTCGCACCCCGCCTCCTCGTATCCGCGGACGAACTCCTTCACCGCCTGGGCGGTGGTGAGGTTCGCCGCTGCGATCTTCTCGGCGAACGGCCCGGTGAACGCGTAGTAGTCCCGTAGGTACCGCGCGCCGTCATCGATCGAGCCTTCACCGAGGGCGAAGTAGCCCTGCCCCCACATCTGGGGGCGGCCGGGCCGGCCGATGTCGGTCCACGCCGACCACGCCTTCGACGCCGCGCCGGCGAAGGCCCGCGGTGGCCCGCCTCCGTGCACGTAGCCGTCGGCCCACCGAGCCATCCGGGCGAACGCCTGCCCGCTCAATCCCCCCACCAGGATCGGCGGCCCCCTGCGGCTCCCACCGGGACCCGTTCGGCCCTCCTCCCAGTACGACCGCATCGCCAGGAGCTGATCCGAGAGCCGATCACCCCGGTCGCGGTGCTCCATTCCGGCGACCGCGTAGTCCTCGCGGCGAGCGCCGATCGAAAGCCCCAGGACCAATCGTCCTCCCGACAGGGCATCGACGGACGCCGCCTGTTTGGCCAGGATCGCCGCGGTCCGGAGCGGCCCCACCACCACCATGGTGACCAGCCGGACCCGGGACGTGACGGCGGCAGCGGCGGCCAGGGACACGAACGGGTCGTGGCTGTCGTACGCGATGCGGTCGAGGACCCCGATGCTCGAGAACGGACCCTCGTCCGCGCGGGCGGCCCAGGCCAGCAGGAGCTCGCCGGTCGCCCCGGGAACCGTGTTCGGGAGCCCCACGCCCACCCGCATCCGTCGCCTCCGGCCTCGGCCGGCGTTCGGCCGGGCGTACACAATAGAGCGGCCGTGACCGAGCGTCCGAACCCCGAGGAGGCCGCGCCGAACCGTGGCCCGGCGAGCATCCGCCTCCAGCGCCGCATCGAGTGGTGGGACACCGACGCCTCGGGGAACTACCACAACACCGCGGCGTTCCGGCTGCTCGAATCGGCGGAGACGTTGCTCCTGGGCCGCCTCGGGCTCCTGCACGACGTATACGGACGGCTACCCCGGGCCCGCCTGGAAGCCGACTTCCGCGCCCCCCTGCGGTTCCACGACCTGGTCGACGTGGACCTCGAGGTGGTCTCGATTGGTCGGAGCTCGATCACGTATCGCATGGCCATCAGCCGGGACGGCCGGCTGTGCGTCGAGGCGAAGGCCGTGGCCGTGCTCCTGGCGGAGGCGCGAGGGGAGCCGGTCGAATGGCCCCCCGACCACCGCCGCCTGCTCCTCGGATCCGGCCCTCTGCGGCCGGAACTGCTTCCGCCCGTCCGTTGACCCGGCTTGCCGGCCCGGCACGAACTCCTCTATGTACGGGGACTGATGTTGAACGCCACGACTACCTCATGGCGGACTGACCGGCGCAAGAGCATCCCTCACCTCACCTGGGGGGCGGCTCGCGCTGTCATCAGCAGTGGTACTCGACCAACGTCCTACCGGGTCCGAGGCCTTGCGCGGTTCCGACCGCCCAGGCCTGGCCGTCGGCCGCAGTCACGCCCCACAACCTGGAGGATGTCCCACATTGGGACTGGGCTGAACGGTCCAGGTGCCACACTGGGCCGGCTGGCGAGCCCCAGCCCGGGCCGCGCCCGGGAACACGGGTGCAACAGCGACAGCCGCCAGGACTGCGGCGATGCGCATGGTTCTTGCCGGATTACGGGCTGATTTCACCAGGGCCTCCCAAGCGGATTGGTATGCGAGTCGCTGATCCTAGCAGTGACCCACCCCGCCAAGGAACCTTCGTCGGAACGCTTCCGGGCCAGGTTCGTCTTGACTAGCCTGGTGTGACTAGCTATCCTGACGCCCTCCGGTGAACCCGGTGAAGACCGAGCGTCAGGTCGGCGACTCACCCCCACCACCGTCGCCGGCCGAAGGCCCCGGGCTCCGGATGACGGGCTCCCCAGAGCTGGACCCGTGAAGCTCTGGGGAGCCCATTTCTGTCCGGCCTTCTCTCGCCCGCCGACCCGCGCGGTGCTAGCGTCCGGTCCCGTGGGTGGATCGGGTCCGGCAGCCGAGCGGTGGAAACGGGCGCTGGCCGAGTGGGCCATCCCCGAACGCATCCTCGCCGCGGCCCCCGAGTCCCCCTGGACCTTCCCCATCGAGCTGTTCGCCACCCGGGCGGACCACGCAGCCGAGACGGAGACCCCCTCTACCGGGAAGGCGCTGGAGGCGCTGCCCGAGGGCGGCACGGTCCTCGACGTGGGCTGTGGGGCCGGTGCGGCCTCGCTCCCCCTGGCGTCCCGAGCCGGCGAGCTCATCGGGGTCGACACCTCCCGCGACATGCTGGCGGCGTTCGAGGAGCGAGCGGTCCGGCTCGGTACGACGGCCACCTCGATCAAGGGGCGGTGGCCAGAGGTTGCCCCTGGGACGCCCGTGGCCGACGTGACGGTTTGCAACCACGTCTTCTACAACGCGCCGGACCTCGCCGACTTCGCCCGGGCCCTCACCGAGCACTCGCGCCGGCGGGTGGTGGTGGAGCTGACGAGGAATCACCCGCAGTCCTCGCTGAACGACCTGTGGCTCCGGTTCCACGGTCTGCCCCGTCCGACCAGCCCCACCGCGGACGACGCCGTCGAGGTCCTGACCGAAGTTGGCCTCAGGCCCGAGCGCCTGGATTGGCAGCCGCCGCAACGGGGCGGGTTCGCCGATAGGACGGACCTCATCGCTTGGGTCAGGCGGCGGCTTTGCCTGACGGCCGACCGCGATCAGGAAGTCGAGGAGGCGCTGTCGGGCCGGGTATTGGAGCGGGACGGCCTTGCGGGCTTCGCCCAGCAGCCCGTCGTCACGCTGTGGTGGAACGGGGCGGCTGGATAGGCGCGACGGCGCCCAACTCCGAGGCCCAACGCCGGGCCGCCGCGATCCGCTCGGGCGGCGTGGGATGGCTGAACGCCAGGACGTAGACCAACCGGGGCGGGTCGAGGTCCAACAGGTTCGACACCGCCAACCCGCGGTGCGAGGCCACGAACGCCTCGAGGTCGCCGGTCAGCTCGAGCGAGAACCGGTCGGCCGCCGACTCCCATCGACGTGACAGGGCGCTCTCGAACGGCAGGGCGACCATCTGGAGGGCCGCGGCGACGAACAGCACGAAGGGGATGACCCGAGGGTCCCCCGGTCCGGCCGCGCCGACCGCCCCAAGCACGGCGTGGGTTCGAAGCAGGCCCCACAGGGCGGCGATCGCCACCGTCATCGCCGCCACGGCGAGCGCCGTTGCCCGGACCACGTGGCGGAGCCGGCGATGTCCCAGCTCGTGGGCCACCACCAGCCGGACCTCCCCAGGCCCGCCCCGTGAGAGCAGGGTGTCGTACACCACCACCCGCCGGGTCCGGCCCAGGCCCGAGACGTACGCGTTCTCCTTCCTCGTCCTTCGGCTGGCGTCGGCGACGAGAACGTCCCGGACGGGCACGCCGGCCCGCCGGGACAGGGTTCGGAGCGACTCGGAGAGCTCTGGATCCGCCAGCGGAGAGAACCGGTTGAACAGCGGTTCCAGGAGCACGGGCGCCACGAAGGAGAGCGCCATGATCAGCCCCGCGCCGGCGGGGGCCACCGCGAGCGGCCAGGCTCGCGGAAGGACCCGGGCCAGCCCCACGAACCCCACCATCGCGGTGGCCGTGAGGACGGCACCCACGGCGAGCCCCTTCAGCCGGTCGGCCACCCAACCAGGGAGCTCCTGGGTCGAGAACCCCCACGCCTTCTCCCGGACGTACCCGCGCCAGAACGAAAGCGGCAGCCGGATCACGAACGGCACGGCCACCACGATCAAAGAGAACACCAGGGCCCAGGCCCACCACGGCAGCCCGTGCAGTGCGCGGTCCACGCGATCTCCCGGGCCGCCGAAGGCCAGCACGCCGAGCGTCCCGAGCGACAGCGCCAGGTCGACCAGCGCGGCCACATACAGGGGCCGGTGATACCGGCGGGCCCGGTCCACCTGTTCGGAAGTGAACTCCTCGAGTGGTCCGGCCCGCATCAGCACCTCGAGCATCTCAGGCCGCTGGCCAACCGCGGCTTCAGCTCGCCCGGCGCTGCACGTAGTCCCGGACCACGAACTCGCCCAGCCCTTCCCCCTTCGAATGGAAGACCCTGCCGCCGGCCAGACGGGCCAGGCGCTCCATGAATCGCTGGAGGCCCGGGGTGTCCTCGAGCATGAACACGTTGAGGGTGACGCCCGCCCGAGCCAGGAGCATGGCCTCGCGCAGCGTCCTCTGGATGGTCTCCGGGACCGGGGGCCAGGAAAAGAACACCTCCTCGCCCTCGAGGTGGGCGGTGGGCTCGCCGTGGGTGCCGTCCTCACGGCCACCGCGATGGTGGGGTTCATGGGGCTGGCCCGGGTCCTTCCGCGAGCCTGGCCGCTCGCGGTGGCCCCCGCCGGCGCGG
>DASWCX010000415.1:0-6881 GCA_036395815.1 Actinomycetota bacterium
AAGACGAGGACGCTGACGGCGATGCGAAAGCTCCAGCGGATGCTGGCTGAGGAGGACCACGAGTGACGTTCGAGGGTCATGAGGCGATCGTGGAGCTCCTCGCCGGGCACGTCCTGCACGCCCTCGACGAGGGAGAGGCGGCCCGGGCGGAGGACCTGCTCGCCTCACACGTCCCGTCCTGCCCCGAGTGCTCGGCCACCCTCGAGTCGTTCGGGGCCGTGGCCGGGGACCTGGGCCTGGTGGCGGGATCGCGCCGTCCCCCCCGCCTGCTCGGCCTCCGGATCCGACGGGAGACCTCCTCGAGGAAGCTCTCCGTCTGGCTGGGCCGGTCTGCCGGCGTCGCCGCCGTCCTGCTGGTCGGCGCCGTCCTGCTGTGGAACGTTCACCTGTCCGGGAGGGTGAACCGGGCCGAGGAGCGGCAGGCCCGCACCACCGAGGTGCTCTATACGGTCAGCCACCCGGAGTCCCGTATCGTCCCGTTCTCCGCCGAGCGAAGCGAGCTCGAGTCGGGGGCGATGACCGCGGCGTTCCTCCCCGGGCGCCACTTCCTCTACCTGTACGGCTCGCTCCCCGACCCCGCCCCGGGGCACGTCTACCAGCTGTGGCTCTCGCGGGAGGGGCAGTTCCGGACCGCCGGGACCTTCCTCCCCGAGGCCGGGTTGGTCCTGCTGAGGCTGGCGGTGAACCCGGCCAGCTACGACGGGGTCCTGATCACCGAGGAGCCGGCAAGCGGGAGCCAGGAGCCCTCCGACCGCCGGGTCGTGACCGCGGCCTTCTGAACACGGGCAGGAATTCCCCGGAGAAAATTTCGCCGATCCCTGAACCCACGGCGCCGAGTTGTCGAAAAAGAGGGAGAGAAGCATCCCCCTTCTCTGCAAGGCCGGACACGCGCCGGACCGGCTGAAGGGACTCAGGTCCCAGGTTCGGATCCCGGGCGCGAGCCACGAGGAGGCCGCATCCCCTGCGGCCTCCTCGCCTTTGTGGCGGAAGATCAGGCGATCTGGCCGACGCCGCGAGCCAAGAAGAACAGGCCGAATCCCATGATCACCGCGGCGGACGCGATGGGCAGGAGGCCGCCCATCCTCGAGCCGAGCTTACGGGACACCAGCGAACGCGCCCTGAGGGCCAGGATGGCGATGGCGATCAGGGCGCTGGCCAGGCCCAGGCTGAACGCCACGATGAGGCTCAGGCCGTAGCCGAGTCGGTGGTACGCGATCGCGCCCGTCAGGACCACCAGCGCGGTCGGGGACGGGAGGATGCCACCGGAGACGGCGAGCGCGGCGAGGCCCCGCCGGGAGATGGCCCTGGGCCGGGACCCGTGTTCGTGATCGCGTTCGTGATGGTGGGGGTGCGCTTGGTCGTGCCCGGCTGCCAGGCCGCTGCCATCGCCGTCGTGATCGTGGTCCAGGCCGGCTTCACCGAACGCGTGATCGTGGCCGGGCCCCGCGGAGGCGCCGACCATCGCGAGCTCCCGGTGAGGTGCCGCCACCCGAAATTCCCGGACCTCCGGATGGGCGTGTCCGTGCCAGGGGTCCAGGCCCCGCCGGCGGGCCCGGACCCGCACCACGAGAAGGGTCGTCCCCAGCCCGAGGGCAACCAGGCCCGTGAGAAGCCCCAGCCACGGATAGACCCGTTCGGCGGGGAACGAATGGAACAGCACCAGCGCCACCAGGCCCAGGGTGAGCACGGAGAGGGTGTGCATGAACGACACCGCGACCCCCGCCACCACGGCTTGGCGCGCCTTCGCCTCCTGGCTCACGAGATACGCGGCCGTGATCGTCTTGCCGTGCCCCGGCCCGAGGGCGTGGAGTGCCCCGAACGCGAACGCCAGCAGGAGCGAGAGCCCCAGGACCACCGGGGTGAGCCGCCAGTTGACCAGCGCGGCGAACGAGCCGCCCGAGGCCACCGGAGCGCCGCCCACGGTTCGGGGCGAGCGGTCCGAGGACGCCACGCCCGTGCCCGCCCCCGGCCGGAAGGACAGGCTCGCCTCCCCGACCTTCAGCGGGCTGGACAGGAGCGACACGGGGTAGGCGGTCAGCTCCCGGCTCACGCTTCGGGCGGGCACGTTCGAACCGACGATGGCCACACCGTCCAGCGAGGCGGCGGTGATCTCCTTCCATCCGATGCGGTCGGCGTAGTTCCGGTCGCGGTACGAGAGCGATCCGGACGAGGCCAGTGGCCCGGTGAACAAAGCCTTGAAGTACAGGATCGGGAGGCCACCCTGGCCGGGCCGGAACCGCATGGAGTCGGAGTCGATCCGAAGGGCCACGGGCCGGCCCCCCACGGTGAGGGTCAGCCCCTGGAGCATGGCGGGCGCCGTTCGATCCGCCCACGCCCGCCGCTCGGCGCCGGTGACCGTGCCGTCGCCATTGGTGTCGATGTTGGGGGTCTCCTGGAACGTCGGGATCTCGGCCATGTCGAGGACGTAGGTCAGACGCACCCGGCCGGGCGAGAGCAGCAGCCCGCTGTACCGATTCACGGTGAAGTTGCCGAGCGGGTGGGCGGAGGCCGCGGGGGCTGCGATCAGCCCCGGCACGGCGAAGGCCGCGATCCCCACCAAGAGGGTGGCGGCGACCCGCCGGGCGTTCGTCACCTCGCCCCCTTCAGGGAGGCCAGCGCTCTCGCGGCCTGATTCGACCACAGGATCGAGAAGTGCGGGTTGACGTCAAGGGCCGCCTGGATGTCCCGGCGGGCCGCGCCGGTCCGGCCCAGGGCCCGTTCGATCATCCCCCGATGGAACAGGAACAGCGCGTTCTTCGTGCCCAGGTGCAGGGCCTGCCTCGCGTACCCCAAGGCCTCCTGGTAGCGGCCGTTCGCGTACAGCTCCCAGGCCAGAGCGTCGGCCACCGCGATGCTCTGGCGCCGGCCCCATTCGGCCCGCGCCGCGGTCAGCCCCTCGGCCAGGTCGGTACCGTGATCCGCGTCGAACAGCGCCACCTCCAGGTCCATGTTCACCCCGTTGGCCCGGAACAGCCGCTCCTCGACGTGGAGCAGTCCCGTCTGGCGAGCCGCGTCGGCCCGGTGCCCGGTCACCGTCTCCAGGTCGATGAGCGCGATGACGTACTCGGGCAGCGGGTAGACGGTGACCACGTCCCGGTAGGCGCGGGTGGCGGCTTCGAGGTGGCCGCGGGCGGCGTCGACCTTCGCCAGGCCCGCCCGGGCCGGGACGAACGAAGGGTCCAACCCCTGCGCCCGCGTGTAGTGGTCCTCGGCCGTTCCGAGGTCGCCCGAGTTGAAGGCCAGGTCGCCGAGCTGGTTCTCGACCCATGCCCGGTCCTCGGCGGAGCTGGCGTCGTTCAGGGCCATGTCCATGATGGCGACGGCGCCATGCGGATCCCCCTGGAGCTCGCGGGCGTAGGAGACCCTGGCGTAGGAGGAGAGGCCCGGTCGGAGGTCCACCATCTTCTGCAGCTGGGCGAAGGCCTCCGGGTATCGGCCCAGCTCGATCAGCGCGTCCCCCTCGACGCCGCGGATGTTCGCGTTGTCGGGGTTGATCGCCTCCGCGCGCTTCCCGAAGGCGAGCGCGCCGGCGAAGTCGTGGCGGGCCAGGGCGAGGGCCCCGAGCCCGGTGAGGGCGGGGAAGTTGCCGTCGGGGTGGACGGACAGGGATCTGTTCAGCGCTCCCTCGGCCTTGGGGTAGTAGGTCGGATCGGCGGTGATCCGCGCCTCCTGGACGTAGGCCTGCCCGAGCGACGCCCACGCCGTCCAGTCGCCGGGGAGCGTCTTCAGCCGGGCCTGGAGGCTGACGACGGCGTCCGCCAGCGACCCCGACGCGATCATGGGCTGGTCCCCCAGCGCCACGGCCGGACCGGAATGGCCGGCGGGCGCGGGAGCCGGGGCGGTGGACCTTATCGACCGGAACAGGCCGACCCCGCCCACCATGAACAGGGCGCAGGCCACGGCGACGACCAGCGCCACTCGTCCCCCGCGCCTGCCGCCGCTTCCTCTCCCGACCGCCGTGTCCATCCTCGCTCCTCTCGGTGGGTTTGGGGGGAGCCCGGTCCGCCCTACCCGGGCCCCCCCACCCCCGCTTCAGCCCGTCAGGGCCTTGGCTTCATCGCGTACGGCGCGGTGGTGTCCGAACCCGAGTGCGGAAGCGCAAGGTACGGGAAGGACGACTGGAACGGCACGTCGTTCGCGTTGACCCCGTCGGCGAGCCCATCTGCCGCCGGGTCGTGGCCGGGGATCAGAACCCCCTCGACCACCCGCAGGGCCACGTCGATGACGTCATCGGCGAGGCGCCTGCCGTTCGGGAATCCCGCGTTGTCGCCCCCGATCACTCCGAGGTCGGAGTAGTTCGAGCACGACCCCGGCTCACAGGGCGCGATGTCCATGTTCAGCCGGAGCTCCTCGGAGGCCGTCACGTTGGGCGGCTCGTTCAGCCCCGGCAGCCCCGTGAGGAACACCGGCTCGAGGTCGCAGGAACGGTCGATCGGTGGTGATGGGTTGCAGTTGGGGATCTGGATCCCGTAGAGCGCGTTGACCACGTCGGGCAGGTCGTTGGGGTCCTGGCCGAACGTCAGCACCTTCGGAGCGAACTGCGCATCGTCGATCGGCTGGGACGCGTTGAAGCGGTCCTTCAGCGCGAGCGGAACCACGACCTCGTTCACCAGGGGCGCTCCCAGGCGAGAGACCTGGACGTAGTTCCCGCTGTACTCCTGGCTGCCGTCCGCGAACTGGACCCTCGTGCTCGGCCGCTCGGCCGTGGTCCAGACCCCGATGATGTGAGACCCGTCGCCACCGCTCTCGAGCTGCTTCTTCGAGATCCGAATGGCGAACGAGTTCACGTTGAATCCGGCCAGCGTGTCGTTCCCGGCCTCGCTGAAGTCCGCCCCGTACAGGAGGTCGAACACCCGAAGGTCCAGGAAGAACGGGTCGTCGGCCTGTCCGGCCCACGCCGAGATTCCACCATTGTGCGTGTACGTCGCCTGGTTGAACAGCGTCGCGTAGTCCGGCATGGACGCGTCGCCCACGTCAGAGGGCGCCACGATGGCGTCGTCCAGCAGGAGCTTCTGTCCGCTCCCGTTGATCCGGTAGAGATCGTAGGTCTGGTAGAAGTTCAGGTCCGGATCGGTGAGGGACGTGACGACGTTCGTGTTGTACAGGAACGTGTCCGTGTTGCGGTAGTGGTTCGTGAAGATCCACCGGTACACGGTGTCCGGCTTGGCGTCACCGTCGTTGTCGATGTTGATGTCGTAGTAGGCGTCCGGCGAGAACGAATAGAAGTTCGGACCGCCGGCCGGCTTCTCGAACGGGATCCAGTTGCTGATGAGCGTGACGGTCGACGGTTTGTCCGGGCTCACGAACGCATACATATCGGTCGCGTCGATCTGCGGGTCCGCAGCGACGAGCGGAGCCTCTCGGTGGCTGGACGCGCCGCTGGGCGCGGGGCCCAGTCCGGTGATCAGGCCGACACCGAGGGCAATGGTCGCCGCGGAAGAGACCGCAATGGTGCGGAAGCGCTTGCCAGCGTACGGCAAGGGTGTACCTCCTCTCTCTGTGGCTGGACAGAACATGCCGCCGGCTGGCCCGGCCGGACCTTCCGAACCGGGGTCTTCCTCACCCCCCTCTTCGCACTGGCGACGGCTCATCGCATGTTCGCGGCCGAACCGCGCTGGGATTACCGACCCGTGCAAAGGAACCTCGAATGACGAAAGTGGGCTAGTCCCCGGCCGGGCGAAGGAGGCCGTGATCCCGCGAAATGGCGACGTTGACTCACCCTCAGTCCCGTCTATAGTTCGCGCATTAGTCGGATACGCGAAGCGGCCGAGGCTCCTGCCTTCTCCTATCAAGGGGTGAGGAGATTATCCGTGGGGTTCTCCGCGCTCCGGGGTCGTCGCCAGATCGCTTCGTTGATGGCGGCGCTCGGCCTGATCACAGACGCCCTTCCGACTCCTATATCTCCTGGACAGCCGTACTGGAGGCCTCGTTCCTGATGTTCCTTCCGGGCGTCGTCGCAGGAGTGCGCGTGTGGGGAAACAGGTTGTGGGATCAAGGGAACGAACGCGGCGCGCTACGCGTCGCACCTTGGCTATTGCGGTTGAAACCCGGAGATCCGTCGGCCTGGGCCTACCAGGCTGAATTGCTCATTGGGGCCACCAACTACAAGGATGCCGAAGGCGTAGCTCGTCGCGGCCTCTTGAGACATCCGACATCGGCCGAACTTCAGTACCTGCTCGCTAAATCGCTTGTCAAGCAATCTAGGGCCGAGGAGGCTCGGGAAGCGTTGAATAGCCACATAGAGAAGGATCCTGAGTCCTTTTTCCCCCGGCTCGGAATGGCCGAGATCGCCGCGAACGCGGGTGAGTGGGAGGGGGTGCGTCGGCTGGCACCCAGCATTCGAGCGCGCATCCCATCGAACTACCCGTGGGCCAAGTTCCGTCTAGGTTGGCTTCTGTTTGCCGCGGGCGGGGCCGTCGCCGAGAGTGAGTCGCTCCTTACAGAAGTCACCGAGACGGTCAGGGAGAACAATCCGCTCTTTGGGATGAGCCACGCTCTGATCGGCGTCCTTTGGAAGACCGCGACTCAAGCGATGCCGAGGGGCACCTTCGTTTGGCTGTTGAGAAATGGCACGGCGTGGTCGACGCCACAGACTTTGTCGAGCGAGCCCGGGGGCTGTTGCGTTCAGCCCGCAGGTCAAGCCAATGAGCGGTGTCTCTCGGGCACCCACCATCCTCGTCAAGGCCCGGGGTTGGGTCCGGGTCCGGGACCTCTGCCGGCGAAATATGGCTGCTGGCGGGCATTTGTGCCGAAGGCGCGGTCGCAATCTGGTCCTGTTTGCGTCTCGCTAGCTAGGCGCACCGAACTCGGTGACGCACCGAGAAGCGACTGGAGATCAGGTGAGGGCAGAGCCGAATTCGTCGCCGGCCTCGGACTGGTCC
>DASWCX010000416.1:0-9239 GCA_036395815.1 Actinomycetota bacterium
CGCTGATGAGCTGGAGGAATCGCAGCCGCCCCAGGACCGGCCGCTCCTCGGGCCGGATCTCGGCGCTCCACCGCCAGGCCAGGAGCGCCTCCGCCTCACCGAGCACGCGGGCTCGCGGCGCGTCCTCCTGGCCGGCCACGAACTCCACGCGCGCTCCCTTCAGCGGGGCATCCTCGATGACCCGGGCCTGCTCGGGAGGAGCGGGATAGGTGACCCCGACGATCGGCGCTGCGTCCACTGCCCGACAGGGTAAGCCCCCTCCGGGAGTTTGCGGGCTACCGAGGGGGTAGATAAAGTTAACTAGTTACTCCCTTGGGCAAAGATCCTCCATGGCGCCCTGAGAAGGAGGTGGCTCGATGCGACGAATCGCCGCGGCCGCGACGATCGCCCTGGCCGCCCTGCTCCCTGCCAGCGGCGGCTGGTCGGCCGGCCCGGCGGACGTGTTCCACCGGCCGATCATCAGCCTGGGCGCCAGCCAGTCGAGCAACTGGTCCGGCTACAACCAGGGCACCCTGGAGCAGGGCGGCAAGCTCTTCAGCTCGGTCTCCGCGACGTGGACCGTGCCCATGGCCTCTCAGCACCGGCCGAACGAGGCCGAGTACTCCTCGTCGTGGATCGGCGTTGGCGGCGGGTGCGTCGACGCCGGCTGCACCGTCACCGACAGCACGCTGATCCAGACCGGGACCGAGCAGGACGTCGCCAAGTCCGGGACGGCCTCGTACTGGGCATGGTGGGAGGTCATCCCGCTCCCCAGCATCCAGATCACCGGGATGACCATCCGGCCCGGTGACCGCATGACTGCGAGTATCGCCGAGGCCACCCCCGGGTCGAACGTCTGGACCATCAAGCTCAGGAACGCCACGAACGGGGACTCGTTCGCCACGACCGTCCCCTACGACTCGACCCACCTCACCGCGGAGTGGATCGTGGAGACGCCGGTGGTGATCGGCGGCGGCGGCGGGGTCACGGTGGGCCCGCTTCCGGACCTCACCACCGTGCACTTCGACGGGGCCAGGACGAACGGGCACAACGCCGGCCTCAAGCCGTCGGAGGCCATCCAGCTCGTGGACCCGAGCTCGGGGCAGGTCCTGGCCACGCCGTCGGCGCCCGACGCTCAGAACAACGGGTTCAACGACTGCACGTATGCAACCACCTGCCGCGCCCTCCGGTAGTCGCGGACCCTCGCAGCGCCGAGCCCCGGTGAACCTCACCGGGGCTCGCGTCGCGTCCGGGCCAGCCGGTTCGGGATGCGGGGGTCTGGACAGCCGCGCTACCATGGGCCCACTTCCCCCGAGGGGTCCGGCGGCGATCGGCCGGATCCTCGTCGAGCCCTCCCCGGGGGGCCATTCGCGCCAGGGAAGCCGGCGCCCATAGGACGAAGCGAGGCAGCCGGGGATGCTGTTTCCGACCATCGATTTCGCCATCTTCTTCGCCCTCGTGTTCGTGGCGCACTGGCTCCTGAACCCGGGATCCAAGCAGTGGAAGCTCTTCATGATCGCCGCGAGCTACGTCTTCTACGGCTGGTGGGACTGGCGGTTCGTGTTCCTCCTGGCCGGGGTGACGGTGGCCTCGCAGGCCGGGGCCGAGCTCATCCATCACACCCGCCACGAGCCGCGCCGCCGGATGCTTCTGGCCATCACCCTGACGGTGATCCTCGGCGTGCTCGGGTGGTTCAAGTACTACGGCTTCCTCGCCCTCAACGTGAGCAACGCCCTGCACGTGTTCGGAGCCCATTCGCCGCTTCCGCTGTTGCAGGTGGCCCTGCCCATCGGGATCTCGTTCTTCACCTTCATGGCCATCTCCTACGTGGTGGACGTGTACCGGGGACGACTCGAACCGGCAGGGTGGCTGGACTTCGCCGTGCACCTGTCGTTCTTCCCGCACCTGGTGGCTGGCCCCATCGTCCGCGGGGGCGAGCTGCTGCCCCAGATCAGGGCGCCCCGCGACCCGCGCCGGATCGACTACTCACGGGCCGCGTACCTGATCTTCGGCGGCCTGTTCAAGAAGGTGGTGATCTCGAGCTTCATCGCCACGGCCATCGTCGATCCGGTGTTCGGCACGCCGGGCCAGCACACCGCGCTCGAGATCCTGTTCGCCATCTACGGCTACGCCATCCAGATCTACGCCGATTTCAGCGGATACACGGACATCGCCATCGGCGTCGCGCTGTTGCTCGGCTTCGAGTTCCCGCAGAACTTCGACGCGCCGTACACGGCCCGGTCGCTCCAGGACTTCTGGCGCCGGTGGCACATGACGCTCTCGCGATGGCTGCGCGACTACCTGTACATCCCGCTCGGGGGATCGCGCGGCTCCGAATGGCAAACCTACCGCAACGTGATGATCACGATGCTGCTCGGAGGGCTGTGGCACGGAGCGGCCTGGACCTTCGTGGCATGGGGCGGCATCCACGGGGGCGGCCTGGCGGTGGGACGGTGGCGCCGGCAGCGTCGAGTGGCGGCCGGGCTTCCCGCTCAGGCCGACCGCCCGGGCGACCGGGTGCTCCAGCGGGTGGCCACGTTCCATCTGGTGTGCCTGGGGTGGGTGTTCTTCCGGGCCGACTCCCTGGGCACGGCCTTCGAGATGCTCGGCCGGCTGGTCTCCGCGTTCGGGCCGGCTCCCGCGGTGACCCCCCTCGTGGTGTTCGTGATCGCCCTCATGGTGGCCGTGCAGCACCTGCCGAAGGAGCTTCCGGCGAGGGTGCAGGACGGCTTCTCCCAGCTCCGGCCCGCGGCGCAGGGGGTGGCGCTGGCCGCGACGCTGTTCGCCATCACCAGCCTGGGCCCACAGGGCGTGGCCCCCTTCATCTACTTCCGGTTCTGAGGCCATGGCCACGAGGATCGAACCGCGCCGAACCTTCCGAAGCCCCACCTTGCGGCCGTCGCTGGCCGGGCGGAGGGATCCGCTGCGGCCGCGACGTCGGGTCGGGCCGGCCGGCCGGGTGGTGGTCATCGGGACGGTATGCTTCGTCCTGTGGGGCCTGCTCGCGGCGCCGGCCCTTCGGCGCGCCGCCGAGACCGCGCCGCTCGGCCTGCGGCGGACCGCGGCCCTCGCGGTGCTCCGCCCCCTGTCCCGCCTCAGCTCGCTGCTGGCGTTGGACCGGATGCAGACCGGCGTCGACGCGGCTCTGGGCCGCCACGATCCGGGAGCGACGGCCCTGCCGCCGGGGGACGTGCTTCCCTCGCCGGCGCTGCCGGCGCATCCCTCGTCCGGACCTCGCCCCAGGGGATCTCCTCCCGCGAGGTCGAATCCGAACGGGACCCCCGCCCCGGCGGCGACCTCGGGACCGCTCACGGTGGGCAGCGCCCCGAGCTTGCCCGCCCCCACCGAGGCCGGTCGCCTCCGGGTCCTGATCGTCGGCGACTCCATCGGTGCGGACCTGGCCATGGGCCTGGCCCGGCTGCTCGACGGCAAGGGCGGCTACGTGACCAAGATGGACGCGCGGCAGGCCACCGGCCTGGCGCGGCCCGACTACTTCGACTGGGAGCGGCAGGTGGCCGTCGACCTCCAGCGATTCCAGCCCGACCTCGTGGTCGCCATGTTCGGCGCGAACGACGACCAGGGCTTTCTGGTCGGCGGCGAGGGAGAGGCGTTCGGGACCGCCGACTGGCAGCGAGTGTATGGGCAGCGAGTGGCCCGGATCATGGCCGAGGTCACGGCCTCGGCGCGCCCCCTCCTCTGGGTGGGGATGCCCCCGATGAAGTCGGACGGCCTGACCGCGGCCATGCGCACGGTGAACGCGATCTTCCGGGCGCAGGCCCTGGCCCACCCGGGCGTGCTGTACCTGGACCCTTGGGTGGCCCTGGCCGGGCCCAGAGGCCACTACGCCGCCTACCTGCCGAACGCCTCCGGCCAGGAGGAGCTGGTCCGGGCCGCGGACGGGGTGCACCTCACCGCATCCGGAGGGGCCCGCCTGGCCGCGTCCGTGTTCACCGCCATGCGCACGCTGTGGGCGCCGCCCAGTCCCTCGCCCTCCCATGCTCCGACGCCGTCGTCGCCGCCGTCGTCCGGCCCGCCGGTGCAGACCTCGCCGGAGGCGCCCCTCGGCGTGCCCGGCCTGGCCGGACGCCAGGGCTGAGGAGGAGCGCTGGCTGTGCGGGCGGCCAGGATCCACGCGTTCGGCGAGGAGCTGCGGATCGACGAGGTCCCGGAGGCGGAGCCGGGCGACGGCGAGGTGCTGTTCGAGGTCCGCTTCGCCGCGGTCAACCCCCTCGACGTGTGGCTGACGCAGGGAACCGTGGCCGGCGGGGAGCAGCCGCTCCCGTTCGTGCCGGGCGTCGAGGCCACCGGGACGGTGGAGGGCCGGACGGTCCTGGCCCGGGGGTTCGGCCTGGGCGTGCGGCGGGACGGGTTCTACCGTGGGCGGGCGGCGGTGCCGGCGGAGGCTCCCATCCCCATCCCGGACGGCGTGGACCCCCGGCAGGCCGCGGCCCTGGGGGTGGCCGGGGCCACCGCCTGGCGGCTGGTCGGAGACGTGGCGCACGTGCGGGCGGGCGACCGGGTGCTGGTCCTGGGCGCCAGCGGCGGCGTGGGCTCGCTGGTGGTGCAGCTGGCGAAGGACGCGGGCGCCACGGTGGTGGGCCAGACCTCCAACACGGAGAAGGCCGGCTTCATCGAGGAGCTGGGTGCGGACCACGTGGTCGTCGCCTCTGCGGAGGACCTGGAGGCCGCGGCGGCCGCCCTCGAACCGACGGTCGCCCTCGACCCGCTCGGTGACGGTTTCACGATGGCCGCCATCCGCGCCCTCCAGCCGTACGGGCGACTGGCCCTGTACGGGACCTCGGCCGGGCCCCAGGTGGAGATGGACCTCAGGGCCCTGTACCGGAAATCGGTCCAGCTCCTCACCTACAGCGGGACCATCGAGCCGGAGGGGCGGATCCGGGAGGCGATGGCGGGAGCGCTGGACGCCCTGGCCGGCGGCCGGATGCGGGTCCCCATCGACGAGGTCCTGCCACTGGAGAAGGCCGCCGAGGCCCACCGCCGGATCAAGGAGCGACGGGTCAGGGGGAAGCTCCTGCTGGCTCCGTGAGACCGGCCGGGTTCCTCGGTTCAGTGTTTGGCGCGCTCCTTCAGGTACCGGCGGAACACCTCGACCCCGTCGGGGACGAAGGGCCATTCGTCGAGCTTCGCCACTAGCTCGGCCTCCGAGAGGTAGGCGCCCCACGCCACCTCCTCGGGCTGATGGCGGATCGGGCCGTCCCACCGCACCTCGAAGGCCTCGGTCCACCAGTTGAGGTGCCGGTCCAGGTACCGATGCTTGAACAGGAACGTGGGCTCGGCGCCGGCGATGCCCAGCTCCTCCTCCAGCTCGCGCCGGACCGCCCCTTCGTACGTCTCCCCGGAGGAGACAACGCCGGCCACCCACACGTCGTACATGCCGGGGAAGACGTCCTTCGTCTCCGTCCGGCGGTGGACGTAGATCGCCCCGGCGGCGTTGCGGCAGATCGCCGCGACCTCCCGGTGCAGGAGGTTCTTCGCCCGGACCCCGCTGCGAGGAGCCACGCCCACCACCCGGTCGTCCTCGTCAACCAGGTCCACCATCTCCTCGGGTTGGCCCATGTCTCAGATGATGCACCGCTCGTCCGACGGGTCGCCCGCTTCGGTCCGTAAACGAAACGCGCCATGCTGCGCGTCCATGGCGCGCATGGACGATGTCCGCACGGCGACGACGGTGACGGAGCCGGGCCAGGCCCCTCAGGCCGGGACGGTGGCCGTCGATTTCGAGTCGTTCTTCCTGGCACACCACCTGCGGCTGTTCCGCGCGCTGTGGCTCATGACCCGGAACCGGCACGAGGCCGAGGAGGTCATGCAGGACGCCTTCCTCCGGGTCTGGGAACGGTGGGACCGCGTGGCCAGGCTCCCCGACCCCGAGGGCTACCTGTACCGGACGGCGATGAACGCGTTCCGGAGCCGGGCCAGGCGAGCCGCGGTCGCGGTACGCAAGGCGGTGGGACAGCTCCCGGCCGACGACGAGCTGGCCGCGGTGGAGTCCCGGGAGGCCGTGGTTCGGGCCCTGGCGCCCCTCCCGCCCCGGCAGCGGGCGGCCATCGTGCTCACCGACGTGCTGGACATGACCTCCGAGGAGGCGGCGAAGGCCCTGGGGATCAAGGCGGTCACGGTTCGGGTCCTGGCGGCCCGAGCCAGGACCACGCTCAAGCGAGGGATGGGTGAGAGAGATGACTGACGTTCGCGACAGGCTTCGCGAGGCTTCGAACCTGGTGCCCCGACCCCGCCAGCCGTTCGAGCGGCTGGTGGCCCGGCGGGACCGCCGGCGGCGGCGCGAGCGGATCGTTGCCGGCGTGGTGGCGATCGCGCTGGCGATCGGCGTCGTCGGCGGGGCGCTGCTCGTGCTCTCCCGAACCGGCGGCAACCACGGGGTGCGCAAGCCGGCCGGGAGCTCTACGGGAACGCACGGGAAGGGGAAGGCGGCCCAGGGCCGGACTGGCTCCAAGCTGGCCCGCCGGCTGGCGAAGATCCGGCTGGCGATGGAGGACGGGCAGTACTTCTACATGAAATCCACCATCGTCACCCCCGACGGGAACATCGTGAACGAGACCTGGTGGGCGTCCGACGGCTCCGGGCGGGCCGCCTTCGACTGCACCATCCCAAACTGCGACAGCGTGTGGGGGTCGGGAGTGACCGGCACGTTCGGTCCCGGGAAGTTCCCCACCGACAGCGACGTGACCGGGCTGTCGACCGACCCGGCCGTGCTGGCTGGCCAGCTGCTGGAGCGGACCGGGCCCAACGGACAGTCGCCCGAGCCAGATCAGATCTCTCCCGGCCCCGAGCTCACTCCAGGGGTCTCGGCGGGGAGCCTTTGGCGGGCCATCACGGAGCTGCTCCGGGACCCGAACACGGAGCCGGACCTGCGGGCCGCCCTCTACCAAGTGGCCAAGACCGTCCCGGGGGTGGAAGTCCTGGATGCCACGACCGACCCGGCGGGCCGGGCCGGGATCGGGCTGAAGTTCCCCTACGACGGCGGCCGGGCGGTCGAGTACGACTTCGACCCCGACACCCTGCAGCTGCTGGCGATCAAGTCGGGAGGGACGTCCGGATTCGATACCGCCGGGTACTCGGTCTACGAGCTGGGGATCGCGGACTCCACGGACCATGCCCCCACCGGCGACGAGTGGCTCACCCCCGAGATCACGGGACCGCTTCCCCCGCCGTAGCCGGTGACGGCTGCGGCGCGGTGCGGCGCTCGTCGATCCAGCCGTCGATTCGCCGCCACCATTCGAACAGCCACTCGATCAACTCCTCGCGTTCGCGGGGGACCTCGCCCGGCGGGATCCGCCAGTAGCGCGAAAGGATCGGTGCCTCGAAGGGCACCCGCCGCCAAAGGTCCCGGAACGTGCCGATGTCCTCCAGGACGGTGTGCGCGACGAACACCACGTCCGCATCCGGCGCGGCGGTGATCGCGGCCATCACCCCGCCATGCTTCGGCGGCAGCACCCGCTCCATCCGTTCGGCCTTCAGGGCCGCGTCGTGGTAGCCCCTCTTCCTCAGGTGGGCGATGGCGCGGAGCCGCTTCACATAGGTGAAGTCGTGCCCCTCGGGGAACAGCACGAAGGCGTCGTCGTCGCCAAGCCCCGAGGCGAGCTCGCCGATCATGTCGACGTACCGTTGCCGGTTCCGTGGGTCGTGCTGGATGAACCGGTTCGGCAGGCGGTTCAGCATGGTGTCGAACAGCGGCTCCCACTGGAGCTTCGCGAGCATGACGATCCGGGGGCTCCGCCGGTAGCCGATCATGAGCGTGCCGACCAGCATCAGCGAGTTGCCGGGCCCGGCGTGACGGCTGAACACGAGGATGGGGCCCGGGCGCCGCTCGGGGCGGTCCTCGATCCAGATCTTCATGCGGAACAACCTTCGGACCGCGCCGTTGGTGGCTGCCAGGAGCCGCCGCAACAGGCCGTAATGGGCTCGCTGCATCCGCTCGGAACGGATGGTCGCGCCGAACCCGCTGGCGATCCACAGGCCGAACAGGGCCAGGAGGCCGGCCACCTCAACGCACAGGTAGGCCTCGGCGAACGCCACCACCCGGGTGGTCTGCCAGCGACGGCGCGACAGGACCAGGTCGGTCACGGCCGCCGCCAGGAGCAGCGCGGGAGCGAGGGCGATCAGGACGAGGGAGATGGCGAGCACGAGCGGCCCGAACATCAGTCGCCGGACGATCCGCGGTGGAAGTGGCATCCCGGTGCGGAGGATAGCCGCCTACGTGCGCCGTCGTTCCAGGTACGCGGCGGTGGCCCGGCGGGCTCGTTCGATGCGCCGGGCCACGCCGGTGGCGTCCCGGTACCGCAGCGCGGCCAGGCTGTCCGGCCGCACGGGCTCGGTCTCGCCGGTGGGGAGAACGTGCACCGTGACCCCCTCGGGGACGGTGGCCATGTCGTGGGCGAACCGATGCCGGCGGGCGATCTCGAACGCGATCACCGCCACCTGCCACAGGTTCCTGGGCGGCTCGAGCGGATGCTCGATCCGGCCCACGTGCAGGACGTGGATCTCGGTGGCCCCCAGCGCCACCGCCCGCGAGATCGGGATGCTGTTCACGATCCCGCCGTCGATGAAGTGCTCCCCCCCGATCTCGACTGCCGGCAGCAGGCCAGGGACCGCGGCGGAGGCCAGGATCGCCTCGGCCAGCGGCCCCTCGGTGAACCAGTGCTCCGCGGCGCGCTCGATGCAGGCCGCCACGCACTGGAAGGGGACCTCGAGGTCAGCGAAGTCCTTCGGAAGTGTCCGGTCGATGAGGGCGCGGAGCGGCCGGTTCGAATAGAGGTGCGTCCGGGTCCGGACGAGGTTGGCCGCGCCGGCGAACGGCGACCGGTCGAACACGGGGTCCTGCCCCAGGTTGACCCACGCTCGCTCCAGCCGGTCGACCGTCTCCGTCGACGGCTCGGCCGCGATGGCCGCCCCGTTGAGCGCGCCGACGGACGTCCCGACCACGAGGTCCGGCACCACGCCCCGCTCCAGGAGGGCTCCGAGCATGCCGACCTCATGGGCCCCCATGTGCCCCCCGCCGCCGAGGACGAACGCGACCTTTGGGCGACGCCGTCTGCTCGAACGCTCAGCCATGACGGTCGATGATACGGAGCGATGATCCCCGCCGGACTGAGGTGGCTTGGCGGGACGGAGGCCGGCCGCGCCTGGCTCGACGCGTTGCCCCGCCTGGTCGCCGAGTGCGCGGAACGCTGGGAGCTCCGCCTGGGAGAGCCGTTCCAGGACGCGTTCGTCTCCCTGCCGCTCCC
>DASWCX010000417.1:0-2026 GCA_036395815.1 Actinomycetota bacterium
TGATGGTCGTGTCCCCATGGCGAAACCGCCCTCAGGTGTTGTGGCCGGCGCTCGTCGGGGTGTGGGCCTTCGTGCTGGGCTATCTGCTCGTCGCACCGCTCGGGTGCACATCCACGGCCGTGGCGGTGACGGCCGGTTCGCCGGTGGCGGTATCCCACACCACGTGCACCAGCATCCTGGGGATCGACTATTCGGGCACCGGGACCTATGACCCCAGCCTGCTGCCGGCGCTGGTGGTTGCGGCCGCGGCGGGGGCCGCCGGTGCCCTGGCCGCGCGCTTCCTGCTCCGTCGTCGGCGAGCCGCCACCATCTCCACTTAACCCCACCGGAGCGAGTCCAGCAGCGCCCGGAACTTCGCCTCGGTCTCGTCGAGCTCTTCCTCCGGAACCGAGTCCGCGACGATCCCGGCGCCGGCGAACAAGCGCGCGGTCGTGCCGGTGATCTCGGCGCACCGAAGCGCGATGGCCCACTCACCGTCGCCGTTCGCGTCGACCCACCCGACGGGCCCCGCGTAGCATCCCCGGTCGATCGGCTCCAGCTCCGAGAGCGCCTCTCGGGCCTCCTCCAGCGGCGTCCCGCACACCGCCGGCGTGGGATGCAGCGCGGCCACGAGGTCCAGGGCGGTCACCGACGGGTCGTGAAGCCGACCGGCGAACGGCGTGGCCAGGTGCCACACGTTGGCCGTGCCCACGAGCTCGGGTTCCAGCGGGCGGGTGAGGCCGTCGCAGTACCCCCCGAGCACCCGGGCCACGTCCTCGACCACCACGGCGTGCTCTTCACGATCCTTCTCCGAGGAGAGGAGCCGGTGCGCGGAGATCTGGTCCCGCTTGAAGTTCCCGAACCGTGGTGCCGACCCGGCGAGGGGCGTGGCCCGGACTTCTCGTCCTTCGCGCCGCACGAGCAGCTCCGGGCTGGCACCGACCAGGATGCCGCCCGGGATCGCGAGGCCTGGGGGAGACTCGGGCGCAGCGAAGGCGTAACAGTCGGGGTCCACCGCTCGAAGACGCCACAGGAGTTGCTTGGCGTCGAGTGCTCGTTCCGCATCGACGAGGAGCGTCCGCGCCAGGACGACCTTTCGGAGGTTTCCCGCCCGGATGCGCTTGGCCGCGCCGGCGACCGCATCCACGTACTCGTCGGGCTCGGGGTCGGGACGAAGCTGGATGTCTTGGAAGGCGTCATGGGGGACGGCCCGGCCCGTCCATCCCTCGCGCTCGGCGTCGGGCGGCGCGAATCCCTCGGGGAACACGTCGAGCTCCCAGGTCTCGCCGGGCACGTGGCGGGCGACGACTCGGGAGGGGATCGTCGCATCCGCCGACCACCGATCGTCGAAGGGGATCGCGGCCACGGCGATCGGCGAAGGGCCCTCGCTCTCCCGACGGATGGCGCGGAGGGCCTCAGTGGTCAGCCGGGCCAGGCGCAGGATGCGCTCGGGACCCGCCTTCGCCCGGATCCGGCCCGCCACGCCCACCCCCGCGAGCCCCAGGCCGGAGCGCTCGATGAAGAACCCGCCGGCTCGATAGTTCGCCAGGAGGTCGAACGCCGGCCCGAGCTTTCGGGCCTTGGACACGAGCATCGGCCTCTTCCTCACGTCCGCCTCATCCGCGCGAACCTCCCGTGCGCCTCACGCTCGTGTCCCCGCCAGCACCTGCGCGATACCCCCGGAGAGCCGCACGCGCACGGCGTCGGTGAACCCGGCGTCCCGGAGGGCGGTGACCATCTCCGTCACCGGCGGGAGGTAGGCCATCGACTTCGGGAGGTACGCATAGGCTTCGCGGTCCGACAACACGCCCCCGATCATCGGTACCATCCGCCGGAAGTACACGGCGTGCCCGGCTCGCATCAGTGGGCCGTCCGGTTGCGAGGCCTCGAGGAGCGAGATCCGCCCACCCGCCCGGACCACCCTCGCGATCTCGGCGAAGAACGCATCCAGGTCCACGAGGTTTCGTAGGGCGAACCCACAGGTGGCGCCATCGATGGATCGATCGGCCAGTGGAAGGCGAAGCACGTCTGCCTGGGCGAGCGGCAC
>DASWCX010000418.1:0-6816 GCA_036395815.1 Actinomycetota bacterium
CCGCTCGCCGCCCCCCGGACCCCGGACCTGGGCCCCGAACTGTGGATTGGTCAGCAGCACGCTGAGCTGATGCTCCAAATCCCCCTGGGTGATCTTCGTCCCGTTCACCAGCGCGGCCGGTGATTCGAAGGCGCTGCCGCATCCGCAGAGCAGCAGCCCGGCCGCCACCACCGCAACGAAGCGGATTTCCACCGACCTCATGGCCACCGATTCTATTTCACCGGCCGTTGGGGTCCCGGTTCGCCACCCGAGATGGCCTCGCGCACCCAGGCCGCCAGGGCCTCCCCGCTGAGCTGGGCCGGATAGTTCAGGTTGAGCGTTCTCGTCGCCGGGTGATAGGCGGCCTCGGGGAGGATCGCCGCGACCTCGATCCCGCGCGCTTCGTCCACCGGCTTCACCCGGACCTGGTTGCGGGTTCGAACCGTCGTGATCTCCTCGATCCCGAGCTCGAGGCAGGCCAGCCTGAGCCCCGCCACCGCGAACAGCGCCCGGACGGGAGCCGGGAGGTCGCCGAACCGGTCCTCGGCTTCGGTCCTGGCCTGCTCCAGATCCTCGCCGTCGCGGGCGGTGGCGATCCTCCGGTACAGCTCCAGGCGAAGGGCCTCCTGCCCCACCCATTCCGGCGGGATGAACGCCTTGACCGGCAGGTCGATCCGGACTTCCCGCTCCGGCTTCGCGGGTTCCCCCTTCATCTCGTGGAGGGCCTCGCCGAGCAGCTTCAGGTACGTGTCGAACCCGACCGCGGCGATGTGGCCGTGCTGCTCGGCGCCGAGCAGGTTGCCGGCCCCGCGGATCTCCAGGTCCCGCATGGCGATGGCGAACCCAGACCCCAGCGCGGTGAAGCGGCTGATCGCCGCGAGGCGTTCGTGGGCCTCGTCGGTCAGCGCGGCCTGGGGCGGGAAGAAGAAGTAGGCGAAGGCCCGCTCCGGGCTTCGACCCACCCGCCCCCGCAGCTGGTACAGCTGAGCCAGCCCCAGCCGGTCGGCCCGTTCGACCACGAGCGTGTTCGCCGAGGGAACGTCGAGGCCGCTCTCGATGATGGTGGTGCAGACGAGGACGTCCGCGGTTCGATCCCAGAACTGGAGCATGACCTTCTCCAGCCGCTCCTCGTCCATCTGTCCGTGAGCCACTACCACCCTGGCCTCCTCGCCGAGCTTCCGGCGAAGGTCCGTCGCCCGCCGCTCGATGGTCTGCACCCGGTTGTGGACCCAGAACACCTGGCCGCCCCGAAGCAGCTCGCGCCGGACGGCGCCCAGCGCCATCTCCTCGTCGAACGGGCCGACGTAGGTGAGGACCGGCTGGCGGTCCTCGGGCGGGGTGTCCACCACGCTCATGTCGCGGATGCCGGCCAGCGCCATCTCGAGCGTGCGGGGGATGGGCGTCGCCGTCATGGTCAGCACGTCCACGCTGGCCCGGAGCTTCTTCATCCGCTCCTTGTGGGCCACGCCGAACCGCTGTTCCTCGTCGACCACCAGGAGCCCCAGGTCCTTGAACCTCACGTCCGCGGATAGCAGCCGGTGGGTTCCGATCAGGACGTCGACCTTGCCGTCCGCCGCTTCCTTCAGCAGCGCCTGCTGCTCCCGTGCGGCGACGAACCGCGACAGCATCGCCACGGCGACGGGGTACGGCGCGTAGCGTTCGGAGAACGTCACGTAGTGCTGCTCGGCCAGCAGCGTGGTGGGAACGAGCACCGCGACCTGCTTCGCCTCCATGACCGCCTTGAACGCCGCCCGTACCGCGATCTCGGTCTTGCCGTAGCCGACGTCGCCGCAGATCAGCCGGTCCATGGGCTTCGGCGCCTCCATGTCCCGCTTCACCTCGTCGATGGCGCCCAGCTGGTCGCGGGTCTCCTCGAACGGGAAGGCCCCCTCCAGCTCGCCCTGCCAGGGGGTGTCGGGCCCGAAGGCGTGGCCGGGCGAGGACAGCCGCACGCTGTACAGGCGGATCAGGTCGCCGGCCATGTCCCGCACCGCCCGCCGCACCCGAGCCTTCGCTTTCACCCAGTCGCTGGAGCCGAGGCGATGCAGTCGCGGGGCCTCGCCGCCCACGTACTTCGCCACCACCCCGACCTGATCGGAGGGGACGTACAGCCGGTCGCTGCCGGCGTACTCCAGGAGCAGATAGTCCCGTTCCGACCCGGCCACGGCCCGGCGCACCATCCCGACGTAGCGGCCCACCCCGTGCACCGAATGCACGGCCAAATCGCCGGGGGCGAGCTCCACGGCCACCGCGTCGGACCGGCGCCGCGAGAGCCTCGGAGCCTCGCGGGTGTGCCGCCTCCGGCCGAACAGGTCCTCCTCGGTGACCAGGGCGAGCGCCGGCCGGCCGGGTTCGGGCTCGAACCAGAACCCCTCGGCGATCTCGGCCTGGACGGTATGGAGCTCCGACGGCGCCAGCCCCTTCGGAGCGAGCACCTCGGTGGCGCGGTCCAGGCTTCCCCGGCCCTCCGCGGCCACCACCAGGTCGGCCCCGGCCCGTCGCATCTGCACCAGCCGCTCGGCCAGTTGGTCGAGCCGGGCCGGCTGATCCCACGGATGGGTCCCCAGCGAGGGGATCGATGGTTCGGCGAACTCGGAGAGGTCGATCCTGGTCCGGCCCGCCACGGCGGCGTCGAGGTCCTGCAGCACTCGCCGGCCCGGCCAGCCGGAGGCCTCCGCCAAGGCGTCGGCTTCCTCCACGATCCGGTGGGCCCGGTCGGACGTTCGGCGGGCCGAGGCCACGACCACCCATGCACCCGTGGGCAAGAGGTCCGCCAGGAACGGCAGGCGGTCGTGGATCAGCGGGATGGCCTGTTCCATCCCCTCGAACACCAGGCCCTGGCTCACCCGCTCCAGGAGCGCCCGATATTGGCCACGGTGCCGGGCGATGGCCTCCTCGGCGAGCCGGCGGGTCTCCTCGGTAGGCAGCAGCTCCCGGCACGGGTGGACCTCCATCCGCGAGACCTGCCCGGTGGAGAGCTGCGTGGCGGGCGAGAACTCGCGGAGCGATTCGATCTCGTCTCCGTAGAGGTCGATCCGGACCGGCCGCCTCGAGGTGGAGGGGAACACGTCGACGATCCCGCCCCGAACGGCGAACTCGCCCCGGTGCTCGACCACTTCGGTCCGGACGTAGCCCAGGCCTGCCAGCTGCTCCGCCAGCGCGCCCGACGGCAGGGTCAGCCCGGGGGCCAGATGGAGTGGCTCGCGCGCGCCCAGATCCGGGCTGACGCCCTGGAGGACGGCCAGCACCGGGGCGGCCAGCACCAGCGCCCCGCGGGCGTGCCGGAGGGCGAACGCCGCCCGGGCCCGCTCGCCGGCCACCGTGGGCGCGGGGCTGATGCCCTCGTACGGCAGAGACTCCCACGCCGGGAAGCCGAGGACGCCTCCCGGCCCCAGGAACGTCCGGGCTCCGGCGGCGAGCTCGCCGGCCGACCGGGGGTCGGCGGCCACCAGGAGAACGGGGCTATCGAGGGCCCGGGCCAGTGCGGCGGCCACGAAGGCGTGGCCCGGGGGAGCGGCGTGGAAGACGCGCCGACCCGCGGGCGCCGAGAGCAGCCGCTCGAACGGCCCCGACGCGCCGGCCCGGTCAAGGATCTCCAGCAGCGCCTCGTTCATCGCTCCCTCGAACAGCACGAATAGGCCCGGTCACGGAAACCAGGCCCGTTCTTCTCTCTTCTTCTCGGTTCGGCGGACGGCTCCGCCACCACCATTCTACGAAGCGTCCCTTGACCCGCCCTCACGGAGCCGTGTCGGCGGCTCGGAATACCGTCCAGGAGACGGGCAGGGACCAAGACACATCGAGGTGTATCGGAGTGTACGATGGCGAGCGCCATGGGTCGAACGAACGTGATCGTGGACGACGAGCTGGTGGAGCGGGTGATGAAGCTCTACCGGCTCCCGACGAAGCGCGCTGCCATCGACTTCGCGCTGCGGGCCGTGTCGGGCCGGAAGGACCGAAAGAGCATCCTGGACCTCGAAGGCTCCGGGTGGTCGGGCGATCTGGAACGGCTCCGCAGAGGCGACCCGGTCGAGTATTGATCCTCGCGGACACGTCGGCCTGGGTCGAGTTCCTCCGGGGGACCGGCCATCCGGTCCATCACCGGCTTCGCACGCTTCTTCTCGAGGATCGCGTGGCGATCACCGAGGTGGTGGTCATGGAGCTCCTCGCCGGAGCTCGGGCGGGTTCGGAGGTGCGCGAGCTTCGCTCCCGTCTGGTGGCGCTTCCCATCCTCCCCGTCGAAGGGCTGGCTGACTTCGAGGAGGCCGCCCTTCTGTACCGCACCTGCCGAGAAGGTGGGGAGATCGTGCGGGATCTGAGGGATTGCGTGATCGCCGCGGTGGCGATCAGGGAGGGCGCTTCGGTCCTTCACAAGGACTCGGACTTCGACGCGCTGGGCCGGCACACCGGCCTGCGGATCGAGCCGGTGGCGGCTACGTGACGCCGTTCCGGTTGAATCGCTCCTGGGTCTTCGCCAGGCCCTCCGAGACCAGCGCGAGGACCGCGTCGGCTGCCTCCTCGACCAGGGCCATCGCGTCCTCCTCCTGCCGCTTCGGGAATCGGTCCAGCACGTAATCGATACCGGCGCGGCGCCCCGGAGGCCTGCCCACCCCAAGCCGGACCCGGCAGAAGTCGGGCGACCGGAACGCCTCGACCAGCGAGTCAAGTCCGTGGTGCCCCGCCGTGCTCCCGCCCCGCTTGATGCGCATCGCCCCGAACGGGAGGTCGATCTCGTCGTGGCAGACGACGACCCGACCGACCGGGATGTGCCGGCGCTTGGCGAAGGAGGCGATGGGCGGCCCGCTCACGTTCATGAACGTGCCGGACTTCGCCAGCAGCAGCGCGGTGCCCTCGTGCCGGGCCTCTGCGGCGTGGACGCTCGAGAACCGGACCTTCCTCAGGCGGGCCCCCAGGCGTTCGGTCAGGCGATCGACCACCATCGCGCCGACGTTGTGGCGTGTCCCCGTGTACTCCTCGCCGGGGTTGCCGAGTCCCACCACGAGCCAGGGTTCGTCCATGGAGCTCGCCTTCCCGGGTGCGGTGGGATGCGACCGGGCCGGCTACTCGCCGGCCGGCGATTCCTCGGAGCCCTCGCCCCGGCCCTCCTCGCCCTCGCCCTCGGCGCCCTCCTCGGCAGCCGCCTCGGCCTCCTCGGCCTCTTCCTCCTCCACCCGCAGGACCTGCGGCGGAACGACGGACACGACGACCTCGTCCTCGGAGGTGAGCACGGTCACGTTGTTCGGGATCTTCAGGTCGGACACCTTGAGCGACTCGTTGATCCCCAGCTTCGAGATGTTGGCTTCGATGGTCGTGGGGACGTCCTGGGGGAAGCTCTCCAGGTTGAGGTTCCACAGGTGGTGCTCGATGACACCACCCTCCTTCACCCCGTGCGACTCGCCGGTCAGCGTGATCGGCACCTCGACGGCGATCTTCTCGTCTTTCGCGATCCGTAGGAAGTCGACATGGATGAACTTGCCCTTGAGGTGGTCGCGCTGGACCTCGCGGGGCATGGCCAGGAAATTGTCGTGGTCCACGCGGAGGTCGACCAGGATGTTCATGCCCGCGTCGGTGTGAAGCAGGTGGAAGAGGTCGCGGGCGTCCACCGAGACGGGCAGCGGATCGGCGCCGTGCCCGTAGACCACCGCCGGCACTCTGCCTGCCGCTCGGACCTTGTGGGCGCCGCCCTTGCCCGAGGGCTCGCGGGGCTCCGCCTTCAGCTTGCGTTCCATGGCTTCCTCCGGGGATCGAATGGCGCCCGCAACCGGCCGCGATGAAACGGCGGTCTGCGGCGAACCACAATTGTAGCGACTCGGCCCTACGGCTGGTTGTCGCCCTTGAAGATCTCCGACACGGATTCGTCCTCGAACACCGCGTTGAGGGCCGACGCCACGATCGGGGCGATCGACAGGACCGTCAGCCGGTCGCCGAGGATCTGGGCGATCTCATCCGGGACCGGCAGCGTGTTCGTGACCACGATCTCCTTGATCGGCGATTCGGCCAGCCGCTGGGGGGCCTTGCCCGAGAGCACGGGGTGCGTCGCCGCGGCGAAGATCTCGCCGGCGCCCACGGCGGCCAGGGCCCTGGCCCCCTCCGCCACCGTGCCCGCGGTGTCGATCATGTCGTCGATCAGCACGCAGGGCCGGCCCTCAACCTCGCCCACCACCGACATCTTCTCGATGGTGTGGGCCTCGTGCACCGAACGCCGCTTGTAGATGTAGGCGAGGTCCGTCCGCAGGTACCGGGCCAGGCGCTCCGCGGTCTTGATCCGTCCGGCGTCGGGGGCCACCACCACGATGTCCTGGGGGACCATGATGTCGTTCTGGAGGTACTCGGCCAGCAGCGGCAGGGCGGTCAGGTGGTCGACGGGGAAGTCGAAGAACCCCTGGATCTGCCCGGAGTGCAGGTCGACCGACACCACGCGGTCGGCGCCGGCCGCGGTGAGCAGGTCGGCCACGAGCTTGGCCGAGATGGGCTCCCGCGCGAGTGACTTCTTGTCCTGGCGCGAGTAGCCGTAATAGGGGACGACCGCGGTGATGCGCTTCGCCGAGGCCCGCAGCATCGCGTCGATCATCACCAGCTGCTCCATGATCATCTCGTTGACCGGCGGGGCGTGGGTCTGGATCACGAACACGTCGACGCCCCGCACGCTCTCGATGGCCCGCACGTAGATCTCGCCCGAGGAGAACCGGGAGATCTTCGCCTCGGACAGGCGGATGCCGAGGTGCTCGGCGATCTCCGCCCCCAGCTCGGGGTGAGCGGTCCCGGAAAACACCATCATCCGCTTGCGGGTGACCAGCTTCCGCACGGCCTGCTCAGGCACGGCTCCCCCCCTCTTTCCGG
>DASWCX010000419.1:0-4518 GCA_036395815.1 Actinomycetota bacterium
CAGGGCGATGGTCGACGTGCGCGGCACCGCACCGGGCATGTTGGCCACGCAGTAGTGCGTCACGCCATCCACGTCGTACACCGGATTGGAGTGCGTGGTCGCATGTGCGGTCTCCACGCAGCCCCCCTGGTCGATGGCGATGTCGATGATCACCGAGCCCGGCCGCATCGAGCGAACCATCTCCCGGGTGACCAGCTTCGGGGCCCGGGCTCCCGGGATCAGCACCGTCCCGATCACCACGTCGGTCTCCCGAACCCGCTGCTCCAGCGTGAGCCGGTCGGACATGAGCGTCATGATCCGGCCCCTGTGGATCTGGTCGATGTACCGCAGCTTGTCCAGGCTCTTGTCCAGGACCACCACCTCGGCCTCCATGCCCGCGGCGATCCAGGCCGCGTTCGACCCGGCCATCCCGGCGCCGAGCACCAGCACCTTCGCCGGGCGCACCCCCGAGACCCCGCCCATGAGGATCCCCCGGCCTCCGTACTCCTTCTCCAGGAGGCGGGCGCCGACGTGCGGGGCCATCCGGCCGGCCACCTCGCTCATGGGCGCCAGAAGGGGGAGCCGGCCGTCGGGGAGCTGGACCGTCTCGTAGGCCACCCCGTGGACCTTTCGATCGATCATGGCCTGGGTGAGCTCCTTGCTGGCGGCGAGATGGAGGTAGGTGAACAGGACCTGTTCCTCCCGGAGTAGCTCGTACTCCCGGGGGACCGGCTCCTTCACCTTGAGGATCAGGTCGGACTCGCCCCACACCTGCTCGGCCGTGGGGACGATGTCGGCCCCCGCGCGCGTGTAGCGCTCCTGCGGGATGTTCGAACCGTCCCCGGCGCGGTCCTGGATCAGGACCCGGTGCCCCGCCTCGGTGAGCTCGCGCGCGCCCTCGGGCGTGAGCGCCACCCGGAACTCATTGTCCTTCACCTCTTTCGGGACCCCGACGATCACCGGGCTGCTCCTTCGGTTCGGGTGGCGGTGGTTCCCGGAATCCGGCCGTTCAGCATACCCCGGCGGGACGGACCGGCTCAGGGCGGGGAGCCTCCCGCCTGATCTCCCCCGGAGGCCAGCCGCTCCCTCGCCAGGAGCAGGGCCACGACGGTCTTGGCGTCCTGGAGGCTGCCCTCGAGCGCCATTCGGACCGCCCGGTCCAAGGCCATCGCGACGACCTCGATCCCGTGCTCCAGCGGATCGGCGCCGGGCCGGGCGTCGCACAGGAACAGGTCGATCCGTTCGTCGGTGAACCCCGGCGAGGTGAAGATCGATCCGAGGGGGTCCAGTCGGGTGACGCGATGGCCCGTCTCCTCGGCGATCTCCCGTCGGATGGCATCCGCCGGAGCCTCGCCCTCCACGTCGTAGATCCCGGCGGGGATCTCCAGCAGGGCCTGCCCCACCGCCTCGCGCAGCTGCCGGACCAGCAGGACCCGGTCACCTTCGATCAGGACGACCGCCCCGCACGCGCCCGGATGCCTGACCACGTCGCGGCGCCGGTCGCCCCAGGTCTGGACCTCCACCCGGAACAGGGGACCTTCGAACGCGACCTGGACGGCGTCCGGCCCGGGTGTGGACACCGCGACGGAGCGAGCCTACCCGCCGACCGCGGCGGGGGTCGCGGCGTGGCGGCGGGCCAGTGCGGCCCCCACGAAGTCGCGGAACAACGGATGCGGCCGGGTGGGCCGGGACTTCAGCTCGGGGTGGAACTGGCCGGCCACGAAGAACGGATGGTCCGCAAGCTCGATGATCTCGACCAGCCGACCATCCGGGGACAGGCCGGAGAAGACGAGTCCGTGCTCCTGCAGGGGGCGGTGGTAGGCCGGGTTCACCTCGTAGCGGTGGCGATGGCGCTCGTAGACCACCTTCTCCCCGTACGCCGCGGCGGCCAGGCTCCCCTCGAGCACATGGCACGGGTACGCCCCCAGCCGCATGGTCCCGCCGAATTCGACCACGTCCTTCTGCTCCGGGAGCAGATCGATGACGGGATGCGCCGTGGTCGGTTCGAACTCCGACGAGTTCGCTCCGGGCAGGCCGCACACGTTGCGGGCGAACTCGATCACCGCGCATTGCAGTCCGAGGCACAGACCGAGATACGGGATCTTCTCCTCGCGGGCGTACCGGATGGCCGCGATCTTCCCTTCGACCCCACGGATCCCGAAACCGCCTGGGACCAGGACACCGTCGGCGCCGTCCAGGGCCTCCTCGACCCCGCCGGAGATCAGGTCGTCGGAGGGGATCCAGGTGATGTCCACCCGGGCCCCGTGGGCGAACCCGCCGTGCTTGAGCGCCTCGATCACCGAGAGGTAGGCATCCCGGAGGTTCACGTACTTGCCGACGATGCGGACGTCCACAGGGTCCACCGCCCGCTCCACCCGATCGACCAGCGCCTGCCACTCGGCCAGGTCGGGCGTGGCCTCCGGGAGATGGAGGAGTCGCGCCAGGTAGTCGTCCAGGCCCTCGTCGTGCAGCACCAGGGGAACCTCGTAGATCGAGTCCGCGTCCACGGCCGAGACCACCGCCCCCACCTCCACGTCGCACAGCAGCGAGATCTTCTCCTTGAGGTGGCGGCTGATCGGACGGTCGGACCGGCACACGATGGCGTCCGGCTGGATACCGATCGACCGGAGCTCCCTGACCGAGTGCTGGGTGGGCTTCGTCTTCAACTCCCCGGTGGGCCCGATGAACGGCGTCAGCGACAGGTGGACGAACGCGACGTTGTCCCGGCCCACCTCGTTCCGGAGCTGGCGGATGCCCTCCAGGAACGGGAGGCTCTCGATGTCGCCGACGGTGCCCCCCACCTCGACCACGACGACGTCGGCCTCCTCGGCGGCGGCGAGCTTGCGGATCCGGTCCTTGATCTCGTTGGTGATGTGCGGGATGACCTGGACCGTCCTGCCGAGGAACTCGCCCCGGCGTTCCTTCTGGATCACGGCCTGGTAGACCGCACCGGTGGTCACGTTCGAACCGCGGTGCAGGCTCTCATCCGTGAACCGCTCATAGTGCCCGAGGTCGAGGTCCGTCTCGGCTCCGTCGTCCAGCACGAACACCTCGCCGTGCTCGAAGGGGTTCATGGTGCCGGGATCGACGTTGATGTACGGATCCAGCTTCTGGAGGGTGACCCGGAGGCCGCGGGACTTGAGGAGTCGGGCCAGCGAGGCGGTGGTGATCCCCTTGCCGAGGCCCGAGGCGACCCCGCCGGTGACGAAGATGTACTTCGTGGGCTCAGTCACTACGGGATTCGACGATACCAGAGGGCGGCGTCCGAGTCGAGCCATTTCCCCAATTCGAGTTCAAGTTGAGGTCGAATCTTCGCTCTCGGGATGCCGGACCCTGCCCAGATCGTCGAGCCACCGAAGCGGCGGCACCGCCCGGATGATCCGGGACAGGGTCACCGTCTCCGACAGCACGTGCAGGGCCACGACGACGCCGAGCGCCACCCACAGACCCACCAGGCCCAGGCGATCGAACAGACCGATACCGGCGACCAGCCCCAGCACGTTCGCGCCTGCATCCCCCAGCATGGCCCGCTCCTCCAGATCCGACCACAGGATCCCGGCCACGGCTCCGATCCCGGCGGCGACGAGCGTGCTCCGCTGGATCGCCTCCATCGGGATCGCGGCCGCAAGGAAGAACTTCCCCGAGCGGCCGGGGGCCACGTCGAGGAGGTTCCACAGGTTGCAGCAACCCGCGATGAGGGGGACGCCCACCACTGCCCGGGCCAGCGGGGACCGCGTGGCCAGCACCCACACCAGGCCGGCGGCGAGCGCTGCGGCGAGCTTGACGATCCCGGTGGTGATCCTGCCCCTCGCCAGGAGCGCGAGCTGGGCCACGACCCCTCGGTGCCGCTCGGTCTGCAGGTCGTCGTACCGCCCGGCCGCGTACACCAGCAGCAGCGCAAGGATCGTCCACATCCACGCGAACACGGTTCGCCCTCCGATCGCGTCGCCGGCGAGGCCGGCCAGCATGACGATGCACAGGCTCGCCGTGACCGCCGTCCCCAGGATGACCGGGATCATCCGGCCCCGATGGTTCGGGCGGATCGGGCCCCGGAGCGGCGGCGGCAGGAACCCGGGGGCCAGATAGGACAGGACCGCGGCGACCAGCCCGGCCAGGTAGTCGGTGATCACCGAACGCGGAGTGCCCGCGGGGCGACCGCCCGCAGGATGTCGAGGCCCTGGCGGGCCCGGTGCGAGAACCCCCGGATCGATCGCCCCTCCGGGCGGTGGCGCACCTCGACCGGGACCTCCCCCACGCGGAACCCCAGGCGTACCGCGTCGATGGTCATGGCCGTCTCGAGGCCGAATCCGCCGGCCAGCGGCCGGCACCCCCACAGCGCCTCCCGGGTGATGGCCCGCTGACCCGACAGGGGGGACTCCGCCTCGAATCCCGTCAGCGAACGGATCACCGCGGCCGCCACCCCCTTCACCATGCCGAAGCCTCCACCGAGCTGAGCGGGGAGCCGCCCGATGGCGAGGTCCAGCCTCCCGGCCAGGACCTCGTCCAGCAAGGCCCCGGCCTCTCCGGCTGTCTCGGTGA
>DASWCX010000420.1:0-8275 GCA_036395815.1 Actinomycetota bacterium
GGTCTCCCTGTCCAGATACCGCGTCTTGATCCGGCGTTCGATCCTGGTCGGGTCGACCTCGACGCACAGCGCAACGCCCTCGTTCATGGTCACCGCCAGCGGCTGGGCCCCGCCCATCCCGCCCAGGCCGGCGGTCAGCACGACGCGACCCTTCAGCGATCCACCGAAGCGCTGAGACGCCAGCTCTCCGAGGGTCTCGTAGGTCCCCTGGAGGATGCCTTGGCTCCCGATGTAGATCCACGACCCGGCGGTCATCTGGCCGTACATCGTGAGGCCGGCCCGTTCCAGCTCCCAGAACGTCTCCCAGTTGGCCCACTTCGGCACCAGCATCGCGTTCGAGATCAGGACCCTGGGTGCGCCCGGGTGTGTTCGAAACACCGCCACCGGCTTGCCCGACTGGACCAGGAGCGTCTCGTCGTCCTCGAGCGAGCGCAGCGCCCGGACGATCTGATGGAACGCGTCCCAGGATCGGGCGGCCTTCCCCGTTCCGCCGTACACGACCAGGTCCTGGGGCCGCTCGGCGACGTCGGGGTCGAGATTGTTCATCAGCATGCGGAGGGCGGCCTCCTGGGGCCAGCCCTTGCACGAACGTTCGGGCCCGCGCGGGGCCCGAACCTCGGGGATCTGTGCGGTGGCCATGGACCAAGCATGGGATGGCGGCTCGAGGTGTGCAACCCATGGCAGGATCGCGGAATGCCGATCCCGAGGTTCGTCGGCCGGTTCAACAAGTACGTGACCAACCCCATCGCCAGGCTGGTGGCGGGATGGCTGCCGCCGTTCGCGGTGATCGGCCATCGAGGCCGGGTGTCCGGCCGTGAGTACCGAACCCCGGTGGCGGCCTTCAGGTCGAGGGATGGCCTGGTCGTCGCGCTCACCTACGGGGCGGGTGCCGACTGGGTCAAGAACATCCTCAAGGACGAACGGTGCACGGTGCGGAGGCTGGGCCGCGTGAGGGAGGCGACCGGGCCTCGGATCGTCACCGGACCGGAGGGCATGAAGCTCGTGCCCGCTCTGATCCGCGTTCCGCTCACGCTGCTCAACGTCACCGAGTTCCTGACCCTGCGGATCGCTCCGGGCGGGAGCGTCGCGCCCCCGTGCTAGGCTCGGCGCGGTAGCCATTCCTCCCCCGGAAAGGGCGAGGTGGGTTCGTGGATATCGTCGGGGCTCTGATCAACGGATTGGTGGTCGCCACGTCGGCCACGGTCCTCGGCTGGGTCTTCCGCGGGCGATTCCAGGCGGTGGAGGCCCGGATCGACCGGTTGGAGGATCGGGTCGGGCAGCGGTTCGATCTCGTGGAGCATCGGTTCGATCTCGTTGAGCATCGGTTCGATCTCGTGGATCGCCGGTTCGAACTTGTAGACCGCCGGTTCGAGGGGCTCGAGGGGCGGCTCGACGTGCTGCGCTCGGATCTGACCGCGGTGGCCCTGGCCGTGGGCGCGCCACCTCGCAGCGGTCAGTCCGGCCGTCACTGAGCTGCGACAGCGTCAAGGAGCGAGCGCGCTCAACCTTCGCTCGGCTCGTCCTCTCCGGTGTCGTCTTCCCATCGGCGCCCGTATTGGTCGGGGATCGATCCCCATCCCCAGATGGGAACCGGCATTCTCGGGGGCTCTCCGTACGCTTCGGCCGGGTCCACCCCTTTCTTCTCCAGCCGACAGGCGTGCCGCCATTCGTCTCCGAGATCGAAGATGTACGTAAACGTCTGGCCGGGAACGAGGGTCTCTGCCACGGTGAGCGAACTCTCGTCGAGGACCTCAGTGTCCCAGTTCGGAACGGGCTCCCCGACCATCCGCCCGTCCTCGAACTGGAACATGTGGAGATGACCCAGATCCCACCGAGCGAATGCCGAGTCGATGACCACGGCGAGGTCGCCGAAGCTGTGCCGCGGCCCGACCAGCATTACGCGCCCGGGAGGCGGATCGCAGACGATGTCGCGACCTCCGAGCAGCTCGACCCGCACGGTGATCCAGTTCTTGGGCACGACCCCACCGTAGCAAGGGCGGCGGTGTCGTTCAGCCGGCCTGCTCGGTAGCCTGGTACGGGCGCTTCTGAGGAGGTTCGCAATGACCGTTCCCGCGCGGATGGGCATCGTGACGCTCGGCGTGTCGGATCTGGCGAGGTCGATCGCGTTCTACGAGGCGCTCGGGTGGGAGCGGTGCGCCTCATCGGTCGAGGGGGTCATCTGCTGGTTCAGGACCGCGGACGCCTACCTGGGCCTGTTCCCCTACGAGGAGCTGGCCGGCGACGCCGCTGTCGCCTCGCCCCGGCGGGGGAAGTTCGACGGCATCACGCTCGCCATCAACATGGAGACTGCGGCGGAGGTGGGCGCCGCGCTGGAGGCCGCGGCAGCGGCCGGGGCCTCCATCCTCAAGCCCGCCACCGATCTGGGGTTCGCCATCTCGGGATATTTCGCTGATCCCGACGGCTACCCCTGGGAGGTGGCCCACAACCCCGCGTTTCCGCTGGACGAACGGGGAAGGCTGACCATCCCCTGAGGGCGGTGAATCGACCCGCGCATGATCGGCGAGTCCGTCGCTCGATGAGCTCTACCGCCTCACGAATCAGCCAGCCTTCGCCCCGGCGGGATTGGGACAAGACCGAGGTTCGGTCCTCAAACCACGCGTACCTCGACGAGACCATCGAAGACGTCGAAGTCGTCCCGGTCCCGGGTGAACAGAACGACCCCGTGCGCGTGGGCGGTGGCCGCGATGAGGATGTCCATTACCCTGGCTCGGGGCTTCCTTCCGGCGGTGAGAACCGTATGCGCGAGAGCGCCATACGAGCGGGCCACGGCCGCATCCACCGGAAGGGGCTCGAATCGCGCCTCGATTTCCGCCAGGCGCCGGATTCGGTCACGTCGAGCCTCGTCCGAGTTCGCCAGGTGGACGCCGAAATGCAACTCGGCCAGGGTCGCCGCCGAGATGGCGCCCTCGTCGGGGAGGGAGATGGGCTCGGTAGCGATGACCACCGAGGTGTCGAGGATCCCCCTCACGCGGGGTCCCAGGGGTCCTCGAACTCTTGATCGTCGAGGGCAGCGAGATCCGCCAGCAGCCCCTCGTCCGAGGGCGTCCGCAGCAACTCGGCCACCGCCGAGGCCGGCACCCACTGCCGTCGCAGATACGGGCCCAACGTGGCCACGGGTCGTCCGTCCACGGTGATGACGAACACCTCGCCGGCTTCAGCAGCCCGAAGCACCGCGCCGCTGTTGTTTCGAAGATCGCGCTGGGGGATGGTTTTCATCAGGAAGCATCGTAGCAGTTCCGCTACAGGGAGGAGTCCGGGCCTTCGTTTCGATCAGACCCCGAGCTTCTCGGCGGCCATCCGGGTTCCCTCGACCCGCGCCTGGATCTTCTGAAAGGCGGTTTCGCGCGCGGTGGACACGTCGTCCCCGAACGGCGAGAACCCGCAGTCGTCGCCGGTCCCGAGCTGCTGCACGGGGATGAACTCGGCCGCCTCGAGCGTTCGATCCCTGGCCTCCTCGGGCGACTCGACACGCGGGTCGATCGGATCGATGACCCCGATGAACACCCTCTGGCCCGGCCTGAGGTGCTCCGCGATGATCTTCAGCACCCTCGGCCGGTCCGGCTCGCTGGCCATCTGGACGTACACGTTCCCCACGTTCAGGTTGAACAGGTCGGGGAGGAGCTCGGCGTAGTCGACGTCCGCGCTGTGGGTCGAATCCTGATCCCCGCCGGGACAGGTGTGGACGCCGATCCGGGCCCGTTCGGCGTCGGTGAACCGCGCCAGGACCTGGTTGTTGAGGTCGACGAAGGACCGCAGCAGGCCCTTTGAGGGATCGAGCTTCACCGACAGGCGCCCCTCCGTGAAGTCGATCTGGACCACGTGGGCCCCGCCCTCGAGCGACCCGCGGATGTCGGCCTCGGCCTCGACGATCAGGTCGGCCAGGAACTCCTCCCGCGGGTAGTCCTCGATCCCGTCCTGCGGGTAGAGCAGGCTGATGGCCGACGCCGCGATGACGGCCTGCTTCACCGGCCGGGTGGCGTGGCGCTTGGCGTTCTCCAGGTAGCCGGCCGACGTCGTGGCGTACCGGAAGGGCCCGGCGGTGAGCCGCGGGAGCTGCCGCTGGTGACCGTCGGCGAAGGGGATGACCACGCCGTCGGGGGCAAGGTTCTCCAGGCCGTGAACGGGATAGGAGATGAAGGAGGGCTTGGTCTGCTCGCCGTCGGTGATGACGGGCGAGCCGGTCTGCTCGAACCGCGCGATGGTGTCCCGAACGGCTTCGTCCTGGAGCCGGGCCAGCTCCTCCTCCGGGATCTCGCCGGCGCCGAACGCCTGTTGCGCCTCGATCAGCTCGGTGGGACGCGGGATGCTGCCGATGGGCTCGGTTGGGATGGGCATGGGGGCTCCTTTCCGCGACGGCGGACAGGTGAGCAGTCAACCACGACCGACCCGAAACGCGCTTCGTTGATTCACCTGCCGAACAGCGCCCCGCCGTTCACCTGGAGAACCTGGCCGGTGACGAAGGAGGCCTCGGGCGAGGCGAGGTAGCGAACCGCCGCCGCAACGTCCTCGGGCCGGCCGGCCCGGCCCACCTTCGTCTCGTCGATGAGCCGCCGGCGGCGCTCCGGCGTCATGGTCGAGCCGAAGAACTCGGTGTCCTCGACGAAGCCGGGCGCCACCACGTTCGCGGTGATGCCCTCGAGCCCGAGCACCGCGGCCATCTGGTACGTCCAGCCGATGACCGCGGCCTTGGCCGCCGAGTAGGACTCGCCGCCGCCCCGAAGGGCGGCGATCGAGCTGATGGTGATGATGCGCCCGCCCGGACGGCGGAGGCGCGGGAGGAGCGCGGCGGTCAGCAACGCGGCGGCGAGGACGTTCCCCGCGAAGTCGCGGGCGAAGGAGTCCCGAAGCTGCTCCAACGTGTCGGTGTCGGAGCGGTCCACCCCGCCCGCGCAGTTCACGACGACGTCGACGTCGCCGATGAGCTCCGGCAGGGTTCGACCTGCTCGGGCTGCGAGAGGTCGGCGGGCTGGAAGGTGACCAGCTCCGAGCCGGCCTCGGCGTTCAGCTGGGCGGCCGTCTCGGCGAGGACCTCGCGCCGCCGGCCCAGAATGACCACCCGGTCGCCGTCCAGGGCGAAGGACCGAGCGATGGCGCGCCCCATGCCGGTGCCTCCGCCCGAAACGACGATCGACCGCTGCACGCGTGCCTCCCCGCGGATCCCCTCGCCCTTCGACCACAAGATAGGCGTTGGCTCAGGATACCTACGGCCACCGACGCCATGGACGTGCCCGTCACGGGCCGCTCGACGGGGTCGCGCCCGTCGATATAGCGTGCCCTGGTGCCCGAGGACATGGCTCCCGGCGTCTACATCGAGGAGATCCCGCTGGCTCCGCACCCCATCGAAGGGGTGAGCACCTCCACGGCCGGGTTCGTCGGCGAGGCCCTGGCCGGGCCGCTCGGCGAGGCCGTCATGATGGCGAGCTTCGGCGACTTCGAACGCGAGTTCGGCGGCCTCGACACCGGAGCCGAGCTCGGCTATGCGGTGATGCAGTTCTTCACCAACGGCGGCCAGCGGGCCTGGGTGGTTCGCGTGGGCGGCCGGCACGAAGTCGGGGACGGCCTGGCGGCCCTCGACGGCCTCGACCCCGCGGTGAACCTCGTGTGCCTCCCCGGCTGGTCCGAGGACGAGGTGCTCGAGGAGGCGGTGGCGTACTGCGACCTCCGCCGGGCGTTCCTGGTGGCCGACCCACCGGGGAGCGACATGGCGGCGGCGACGGAGCTGGCGGCCCGGTTGGCGGCCAGCGGAAGCGCGAACGCCGCCGTGTACTTCCCGCCGGTCTCCGTGGGGGATCCGCTGAATGGCGGCCGGCCTCGATCGTCCGCGCCGAGCGGCTCGGTGGCCGGGGTCATCGCCCGCACGGATATCGAACGGGGCGTGTTCCACCCGCCCGCGGGCGTTGAGGCACGGCTCGTCGGCGTGACCGGGCTGGAGGTGCAGTTGACCGAGGACGATGCCCGCTCGCTCGCCGAAAGCGGCGTTAACGCGATCCGTTCGTTCCCCCAGGGCGGCATCGTGGTGTGGGGAGGCCGAACCGTCGCCTCCGGCTCCTCGGAGTGGAAGTACGTGAACATCCGGCGGCTGGCGCTGTATCTCGAGCACAGCCTGTCCGATGGCCTCCAGTGGGCGGTGTTCGAGCCGAACGACGTGCCGCTGTGGATGCAGGTCCGCCAGTCGGTGAGCGGATTCCTCTCGGGCGTGTGGCATGGCGGTGGCCTCCAGGGCCAGACCTCGGACGAGGCGTTCTTCGTTCGATGCGACCGCGGCGTGATGACGCAGAACGACATCGACAACGGACGCCTGGTCTGCCTGATCGGGGTCGCGCCGGTGAGGCCCGCGGAGTTCGTGTTGTTCCGGATCGGCATCCAGACCGGCGCCACGCCGACGGACCGGCCGGCGCCCCATCCGTGGCCGCCCGACGCCCGTCCGTCCTGGCCGTAGCCACGCCCACGCCGATCGCTACGACTTTGATCCCCAGGATGCTTCAATCTCCACCGTGAGGCGCTGTCCGAACTGCGGCGAGGAGAACTCCGAACGGGCCCGATTCTGCCAGGGCTGCGGCACGGCGCTCGAAGCCGAGCCGGGCGGCGCGCGAGAGGTCCGCAAGGTGGTCACGGTCCTGTTCTCCGACGTGACCGGCTCCACCTCGCTCGGCGAGCGCATGGACCCCGAATCGCTCCGCCGGGTCATGGAGCGGTTCTTCGACGCCATGAAGGCCGCCGTCGAACGACATGGCGGCGTGGTCGAGAAGTTCATCGGCGACGCGGTGATGGCGGTGTTCGGCATCCCGCGCCTGCACGAGGACGACCCGATCCGGGCGGTCCGGGCGGCGGCGGCCATGGGCGAGGCACTCGCCGAGCTGAACGAGGAGCTTCAGCGGGACCGCGGGGTCACCCTGGCCATCCGGACGGGCATCACCACCGGGGAGGTCGTTGCCGGAGATCCCTCCGCCGGACAGCGGCTGGTCACCGGGGACACCGTCAACACGGCGGCCCGGCTCGAGCAGGCGGCCCAACCCGGCGAGATCCTGATCGGGGAGCCCACCCTCCGGCTGGTCCGCGACGCCGTGGAGGTCGAACCGGTCGATCCGATCACGGTGAAGGGGAAGGCCGAACCGCTCCCCGCCTATGGCCTGGTTCGGGTGCAGGCGGGGATGGAGGCGCACGCCCGCCACCTCGATTCGCCCATGGTCGGACGGGACCGGGAGCTTCGCCTGCTGGAGGAGGCCCTCGATCGGGCGGTCTCCGAACGCACCTGCCACCTGTTCACGTTGTTGGGGCCGGCGGGGGTGGGCAAGTCTCGGCTGGTCCTGGAGTTCCTCCAGCGCGTCGCGGCGGGAGCGGCCGGAGCGACCGTGGTCCGCGGGCGGTGCCTGTCCTACGGCGACGGCATCACGTTCTTCCCGGTCGCCGAGGCCGTCCGATACGCAGCGGGGATCGCCGACCAGGACTCGGCCGAGGAGGCCCGCCGGAAGCTGGAGGAGGCCGCGGCGGGAACCGAGGACCCCGCCATCGTGGCGGCCGGCGTGGCCGAGCTGGTCGGCCTGGCCCAGGCCCCGGTGGCCGCCGAGGACGCCTTCTGGGCCGTCCGCAGCTTCTTCGAGGCGCTGGCCCGGGACCGGCCGCTCGTCGTGGTCTTCGACGACATCCACTGGGCCGAGCCCGCCTTCCTCGACCTGGTCGAGCACATCGCCGACTGGACCCGCGACGCCGCCATCCTGTTGCTGTGCGTGGCCCGGCCGGAGCTGCTGGATCTTCGGCCCGGATGGGCGGGGGGCAAGATGAACGCGACCTCGATCCTGCTGGAGCCGCTCGGTGCCGACCACTGCGACCGGCTCATCGACAACCGCCTCGGGACCGAGGGCCTGCCGCCGGCGGCCCGGTCGCGGATCCTCGAGGCCGCCGAAGGCAACCCGCTGTTCGTCGAGGAGATGATCGGCATGCTCATCGACGACGGGCTCCTTCGACCCGAGGACAGCCGGTGGGTGGCCAGCGACGAGGTGGCCCGGGTGGCGGTCCCGCCGACCATCCAGCTGCTGCTGGCGGCGCGCCTCGACCGCCTGGACAGCGAGGAGCGCGGCGCTCTGGAGCGGGCGTCGGTGGAGGGCAAGGTCTTCCACCGGGGCGCGGTGACCAGGCTTTCCCCGGACCGCGACCGGGCGCAGGTTCGAACGAGGCTCCTGGCGCTCACGCGAAAGGAGCTGATCCGCCCCGACCGCGCCCAGTTCGTCGGCGAGGACGCCTTCCGGTTCCGCCA
>DASWCX010000421.1:0-2255 GCA_036395815.1 Actinomycetota bacterium
CGGCCGGGAGGAGTTCCTGAACGGGGTGGCTCTCGGGCAGACCTTGCCCGGACCGCTCGCCGCCCAAGTGGTGATGTGGATTGGGTACCTCCAGGCGGGGGCGCTGGGTGCCCTGGCCACGGTGCTGCCGTTCATCCTGCCGTCGTTCGTCGTGGTCATCGGGGTGGCCGTCCTCTACGTCCAGGTCAAGGGGCTCACCGTCATCCAGGCCCTGTTCTACGGGATCGCCCCCGCGGTGATGGCCGTCCTGGCCATGGCCGCGGTCAAGCTGGCGAAGCTCACCGACCGCAAGGACACCAGGCTCTGGGTTATCTCCGCTGTCACGCTCCTGGTGACCGCGGTGACGGGCGCCGAGATCGCCCTGCTGTTCGTGGGAGCCGGGGTGGTGATGATGCTGTGGGAGGCGCCGCCCCGGTTCGTGAGGCGGGCGGCCGGGTCGCTCCTCGTCCTTCCCAAGGCAGCCCCGGGCCTGTGGCTCGGCGCGGCAACGGGCGGCACCCTGCTCTCGCTGGGGCTCTTCTTCCTGAAGGCCGGGGCGTTCATCTTCGGGAGCGGCCTGGCGATCGTGCCATTCCTCCGTGAGGGGGTGGTGGTCCAGCACCACTGGCTCACCGCCCAACAGTTCCTCGACGCCGTCGCCATCGGGCTGATCACGCCCGGCCCGGTGGTGATCACCGCCGCGTTCATCGGCTACCTGGTCGGTGGATTCGCCGGGGCAGGCATCGCCACGGTGGCGATCTTCCTCCCCATCTACCTCGGTGTGGTCATCCCCGGGCGGTGGTTCATCCGGCACAAGGACAACCCGAAGGTTCAGGGGTTCGTGAAGGGCGCCACGGCCGCGGCGGCCGGCGCCATCGCCGGGGCCACGATCGTCCTCGCCAAGGGGGCCATCGTCGATTGGCCCACCGCGGGCATCGCCCTGGTGGCCCTGGCCTTCGTGTGGAGGTTCAAGGACAAGGAGCCCATCCTGGTGGCGCTGGCCGGCGCGGCCGGCCTTCTCCTTCACCCCTTGGCGAGCTAGGCGCGGAGCGACGCGTGGCGGGATCTTGACCGACCAAAGCGCAGCGCAAGGTCCAGGCCCGGGCCGAGCGAGAGGAGCTTCGGAGGCGGGAGACCAGGAGGCGACGCCTGCGTCTCGCTGGCATCGCCGGTGTCGCTGTGGTGGCCGCCGTGGGGATCGTTCTCGGCGTGTTCCTGCGCAGCGGCTCCTCGCTCCCCGGCCTTCAGACCGGGCCGGCCCCGTGGCCCCCGGAGGAGGCGCACCTGCGGGATCGACCCCGGGCCCTCGGTCTTCCGGCGCAGCCGTCGACGGCGGCGAACCTCCATCACCACGACCTGCTGCAGATCTTCGTGCACGGGCAACCCGTCCAGGTTCCCGCTCAGGTCGGCATCAACAACGCAGCGGGATTCGTGACGTCCATCCGCACCCACGACTCGAGCGGAATCATCCACGTCGAATCGCCGACAGCGCGCACCTTCACGCTCGGGGAGTTCTTCGACGTGTGGGGAGTGCGCTTCACCGGGACTTGCCTCGTGGCTACTGCAATTCAGGAGCGAACCAGATCCGCGTGTTCGTGAACGGCAAGCCGGTATCGGGCGACCCTCGGGCGGTCAGGTTGACGCAACACGAGGACATCGTGGTGACGTACGGACCAGCTTCCGAGCTTCCGAAGCCGATCCCGTCGACCTACTCGGCGTCGCTCTCCGGCACCTGCTCGCCATCCTGTTGAACCCGCCCCATAGCTGGCTCCCCTGGCTCTGGGTTTAGGGTACTGGTACCCCAACTGGTACCCCTCGAGGTTGGAAACTGCCGGGAACTTGCGAATCATGGTAAGAACGATTAGGCCTGGTCGTCGGGCTTCTTCGGCTCGTTCTTCCTGGTAGATGGCTTCCTTCTTAGCGGACTCATAATCCGCAGGCCGGTGGTTCGAGTCCTCCCCGCCCCACCCCTCCTGACCAGCGTGTTCGTCTCCAGCGCTGGGTCCGTTGATGGTTCCGGGGCCCCGTGTGCCAACGGATTGCCAACGCCCGAGCGGGCCGAGCGACGCCTCCAGGGCTTGCGCCGCCTCTGCCGGACCCTCCTGCCAGGCGTGCTGGTACACGGCGATGGTGAGCGATGGCGAAGCGTGACCGAGGACGGCGGAGACGATCACGGGCTGTACGCCTTGGCGGCCGAGCTCGGTGGCGACCGCATGGCGCACGTCGTGCAACCGGGTGTCGGGATGCAACCCGGCTTCGACGGCCAAGCGCTTGAA
>DASWCX010000422.1:0-1738 GCA_036395815.1 Actinomycetota bacterium
GACGAGGATGGAGTAGGTCCGGCCGCCGAAGTCGAGGGGGCCGGTGATGTCCGAGACCACGGCCCCCGTCGCGACGTCCAGGGGGCTCGTGCCCGGCTGGTTGAAGCTGTCCACCCGCAGGCGCTCGGGGTTGGTGTCGAAGATCGGCACGCAGCAGGGCGTGCCCGGGAGCGGGCTCGAGGCCTCGATGCCCGGCTCGCGGTACGGCCTCGGGTTGTCCGGGATCACGCCGAAGAAGAGACCGTTCGAGGTGGCGGTGGCGGCGGCCTCGTTCACGTTGCCGAGGGTCGGCCCGACCACCCGCAGGGTGTCGACGTGGACGCGCATCCCCTCGTACCTCTCGAGCTGGTCGAAGCTCCCGGCGGGATCGGGGTCCATGCTCGTGAGCAGGACCGCTGCCGGCAGGGGTTTGCCCGTCGAGAGCACCTCGACCGTCGGGAAAGAGATCTCGGTGAGCGGGGGGCTCGTCGGGTCCGAGCCCGGGATGAACTCGGTGACCGTGCCCGTGACCCTGACCTCGTTACCGATGGCGGCGGCCGGAGGGGGGAGCGAGCTCGTGAAGACGAACACGCCGTCCGAGGTGTTCGGGTCGCCGTCCCCCACCGGGTCCTGGATGAAGAAGCCGCGGCCACCGGCGGTCTTGATCCCCGTCACCATGCCGGTCGTCGACACGAACTCGCCGGAGTAGGGCGACATTCTCCCGCTGCCCTGGATCTGCGGGATGGTCAGGACCCGCGGGTCGACGGTGTAGCCGATGCTGCCGCTCCCGGTCCGTGACAGGGCGTCCGTGATCGTGAACGGGAGGCTCTTCGCGCCGCCCGATACCGCGCCCACCGTGGCCTGGAAGGAGAAGACGTTGTCATTCGGGGTCGCGTCGCCGTTCGTCCCATCGTCGAAGAACGTCTGGGAGCTGGCGCCGCCGATCGCGGCGAGGCTCGCACTGACCGAGACGATGGGGCTGGTGGGCCCGGTGCCGGGGGTGACGGTCACGGTCAGCAGGGTCGGGGTGCCGGCCGGCCCGGAGCTCGGGTTCGCCGCGCCCACGCCCGTGGGCCCCGAGCTGCTGCAGAAATGGGCGGGCGAGGCCGAGTTCCGCGGGCTCGGGCCGCCGGCCGAGAAATCGGCGCTGTTGTCGTCGGTGTCGGTGCAGCCGTCCCCCTGCCGGAAGGCAGCCGTGGCGTTGCTGAGGGTCGGGGCGGCTCCGGAGCCTTCGAAGAAGTTCGCGTTTCCGTAGCCCACGAGATCGACGATCGTGGCCAGGGCCGCGGGGGGGCAGGGCGTCGAGCCGCCGTTGCACCCGAGGGGGGTCGTGGTGTTGACGAGGGCCACCTTGCCGGCCGTCGCCGACATGAGGATGGGCGAAGGGTCGGTCACGTCCGGCGTGGGGAGGGGGCTCCCCACCGGGGCGCTCGAGGCCTCCTGTATCAGCAGGTACGCGCCGGGCGCCAACGATCCCGCGAGGGGGGTGATCTGGGTCGGGGTGGCGCCAAAGTTCCCCGCGCCCAAAGCACTCGCGTACTGGACCGACCAGCCGGCGAGGGAAACGGTCGCGCTCCCCCGATTGAAGAGCTCCACCAAGTCGTGGGTGTAGGGCGCTCCGGTATTGCCGCCGCCCCCGTAGACCTGGCTGATCACCACGTCGGGCGAGGCCGCGCGGACCGCCGGGGGCGCTGCGGCCAGATAAGCGGAGGCGAGCGCGACCGACCATAAGGCCAGGCGGGAACGCCACCGGGAGACT
>DASWCX010000423.1:0-6764 GCA_036395815.1 Actinomycetota bacterium
GCTGCCGCCGACGGTCCGAGGTGGTCGTCCCGGCGGCCGTCCCGGCGGACCGCCGCTCCAGCCGGGCCATCGTCCCCCATGCTCTCGGGCCGCCCACGCGAACGCCTACGGTATCATCCGACGAACTCCGGCCTGGGGGTCCGTCGTGACGAGTGTTCGCATCCAGCCCCGGCGCCACCGCCCGGTTCGGGTGGCCAGGGGATAAGGCCCTCATCCCCCGTGTTCGGCCCTCCCGGCTCGCCGTTCGTCGCGGGGATCCAGGCGTCCGTGGTGGCCGTGTTCCTGCTGGCCTTCGGGTACCTCATCGTCGACGCTCTGGCCTGGCGGAGCGACCTTGGCGCAGTGTTCCGCCTGGGCCTCGCCTTCCCGGCGGTGGCGGGCTACGCGTTCGTCCTCATGCTGCTGCACATGGCCACCGGCGGCGCGGTCTTCTCGAGCGCGTGGCTGACCCGGGGGATCACGTTCGCCGTGGCCGCCGGCCTCCTCGCGTGGAAGGCCGTTCGGCTCATCAGGGGATGGGGTCGTGGGGATCGGCCGGCCGGGGAGTGGCGGGGCGTGGTGCTCATCCTCGTGCTCACGCTGGCGGGGGTGGCCCTGTGGGGGAGTCGGGCGTTCCGGGTCCTGCCGCTCGATCTGGGCGGAGACACCCCTTCGAACATGGGGCTTGCCAGCCAGCTCCTGAACGGGGAGACCACCCCCGCCGCGTCGATCACCGGACAGATCCCGAACTTCTACCCCTGGCTGTACCACGCGACCATCGCCCTGTTCGCCCGGCTCACCCCCGGGGGCCGCGCGTACGACGCCCTCGACGTCATGCAGATAATCCAGCCGGCCGGCGCGATCATGGCCCTGTTCGCCCTGGGCTGGGAGATCGCCCGGCGGTGGGAGACGGCCGTGGCGGCGGCCGTGTTCGGCGGCATGGCCGGAGGGTTCCGCCTCCGGTTCTCCTCGGATCTGGCGCGGCGCCCCTACAACGTGGTCATGGCCAATCTGTCTCCTCCCTATCCCGGGGATGTGACCGTCGTGCTCCTCGTGGCCTTCCTCGCCCTGGCCACGGCGGGCCTGGCGCGGGGCCGGGTGCGCATCCTGGTGTGGGCCGGCGTGGTCCTCGGCCTTGCCGGCCTGACCGGAGCCGAGGCCTTCTTCGTCGGGCTGCTGGTGGCAGCCACGCTGGCGGTGGTTCCCGGCCCAGTGTCCAGGCCTCGGGCCGCGGCGGCGCTCCTGCTGCCGGCCATCGCCATTTACGGCATCTGGGTCGTGCCGCTCGTGGTGAGCTACCTCCGGCTGGGGGGCTTCGTCAACATCACCAGGATCGGCCCGGTCAACCTGGGTCCCATCGGGATCCTGGCCGTGTGGGGGATGGCGACCCCGTTCGCCGCCTACGGCTTCGTCCGGTGGCTTCCCCGGGTAACGAAGGACATCGGGGTCCGGGTGGTGATGGTGCTCCTGGCCGCCGCCGCCGCCATCCTGGTGCTTTCCGGCGCGCTCCCCGGCGCGCTGGGGTCGGCCTTTCTCGCCTTGGGCCGCCGGCACCGGTACTGGCCGCTGCTGGAGCTGGCCGTCGCCCTGTTCGCCGCCCTCGGGGTGACCGATCTGATCTCGGTGGCGAGACGGCGGAGGCCGGCGTTCGGCGTCGTGGCCTCGGTCGCCATCGCGGCGCTGGTCCTGGGGTTCGGCCTTCGGCTTCCGCTGAAGACGGCGTTCGGCCCCGGCGGCCACCGCGGGGCGGGAGTATCCGCCGCCCTGGAGGGCGATCCGAACAACGTGCTGAACGTGCTGGCTCCATCAACGGGCCGCGATTGCACGGCGGCCCTGCCCAACGAGTTGCAGATCCCCGGCTTCGCCTACACGGGCTACCGGTTGGTCCTGTACCGGTGGCCGGCCTACAGCTCGAACCTCGCCCGGATCCGCTGGCGCGACATCTACCAACGCGTCCCCGGCGACAGGGAGCGCGTCTCGGCCAACCGCGTCCTCGTCTCGGGCAACACCGACCCCGAGACCTGGGCCGCCGTGGCTCGCCGATTCGGAGTCGACGTCGTGGTGGTCCCGTCCAACAACGCGCTGTCCACCGTCTTCGACCCCTACCCCCGGGAACCGGCCGCCGGCCCTCGTCGCGATTATGTCGTTGTCCGGCTCCATCCCTGTGGTTGAACCTGGGAGTCGGCGGACCGTTGGGCGAGCGGATCAATCCGGGGGAAGGTCGCTCGGGCAATCCCTCGTCGGCAGGGGGTCCGGGGCACGGGGCGTCTGATCGAAGTCGAAGTCGCTCGCGAGGTCGTCCGCCACCCGGTCGCGCTTGGTGAGCGGACGCAGCCCCCAGTTCTCCTCCACGAACCGCAGCATGGACGAGAACTCCCCGAGCTGGTGGTCGATGTGGCCCCGCCGCGCGTAGGGGGAGATCACCAGCAGCGGGACCCGGAACCCGAGGCCGAACGCGTCGACCTGCGGGGGAGGCACGTGGTCGTACAACCCGCCCCAGTCATCCCACGTGAGGAAGATCGCTGTGTCCTTCCACATCGGGCTGCGCATGATCGCGTCCACCACGCTGGTGGTCCAGTTCTCACCCGTGCACAGGTTGTTGGGGCGGTCCGGGTGGTCCGAGTCGGCGAACCGGGGAGTCACCCACGTCACCGGCGGCAGCGTTCCCTTCCCGATGTCCGAGATGAGGTTGTCGACCGGAAGGACGTGGCGGTGCCACTGGGCGCTCTCCCTGATGTGACGGATGGCGTCGTAGCTGGACCAGATGTAACCGTTCTGGGCCGGGGTGGCCGCGTAGTAGGCCCAGCCGATCCCCTTCGCGGTCAGGCGGTCGCCGAGGGTCGGGACATCGAAGCACGGCGGGACCCTTGACGTATCTCCGTCGGGTTCGGTCACCGTGACCATCTCCCGCGCCGGCGCGTCGCACCCCCACGTGTTGGCTCCTTCGGGCGACTTCAGGGTCGGGAAGGGCACGTCGTGCACGCCCGCGGATTGGGCGGCGATGGTGAACAGGTGGTTGGGGAAGGATCGGGACAGGACCGACGAGAAGAAGTTGTCGCCCAGGACGAACTCACGGGCCCAGTGCCAGTAGTTCGGGATCTGATCCGGACGCATCTGGCTGTACACGTACCGGATCAGCCTGGCCTTGCTGGAGAAGCCGTCCATCTTCCCCTGGTCCCAATTCTTGAGGGCGTCCGAGTACTTGTGGGGGATCTTCTTGATGGGGACCTGGTACACGCCCGGGTAGAGGGGGAACGTCCGCCCATGGTTGTTGCCCATGGTCGTCCCGTCGGCCCCCGGGAACCGCCCGAACAGCTGGTCGAACGTCCGGTTCTCCTTGACGATCATCACCACGTGCTTGATCGGCCACGAAGCACCGTTCGAACCCGAAGCGCCACCCTGGCTCGGACCCGACGATGCGGTCCCCCCGGGATGCCCCCCGGTGCACGAGGCCAGAACGAGGAACAGCGCGGCGGCGAGCCTGCCCGCCCTGCTCATCCCCGGCCTTCGAGCCAGTGCTCGCGGTACCAGTCGGCCGTGCGGCCCAGGCCGTCGCGAAGCTCGACCACGGGATCGAATCCGAGCACCCGGCGGGCCTTCGCGATGTCGGCCCGGCTTCGATAGACCTCGCCCGAGCGCTTCGGCTCGTACCGGACCTCCGCCGTGGACCCGGTCACCTCCTGGGCCAGCTTCGCCAGGTCCGCGATGGAGGTCTCGATGCCCGTGGCCACCTGGAAGACCTCGCCTCCGATGCCATCCGCGGCGAGGGCCCGGTGGATGGCGTCGCTCAGATCCTCCACGAAGATGAAGTCGCGGGTCTGCGAGCCGTCGCCGTAGATCACGATCGGCTCTCCCCTCAGCGACAGCTTGATGAAGTTCGGGACGGCGTTCTTCTTGTGCGGCGAGAAGGGGCCGTACACGTTGGAGAACCGCAGGGCCACCGTGTCCATACCGAAGCTCGCGGCGAAGGCTCGGCAGTAGGCCTCCCCGGCCAGCTTGCCGGCGCCGTAGGGAGAGAGCGGTTTCGGCACGACCTCTTCGTGGATCGGGTTGACCTCGCCCACCGCAGCTCCGGAGGAGGCGAACACCACCCTCCCGATCCCCTGTCGCCGGCAGCCGTCCAGCACCCTGAACGTGGTGGCCGGATTCCCCTCGAAGTCGCCGGCCGGGTTCTCCACGGAGGGGGCCACGCCGGTCTGGCTCGCCAGGTGGACCACCGCGTCGGCGCCTTGCAGGGCGGCATCCAGGTGCTCAGGGTCGGACACGCTCCCCACCCGAATCTCGGCGAGATCGTCCGTGATGTATTCGGCCCTGCCCGCCCGAAGGTCATCGAGTACGGCGAGCTTCCAGGGAGTACGGTCGCGGAGGAACCGGACCAGGTTCGATCCGATGAACCCGCAGCCGCCGGTGATCAGAACGCGCTCGATCTGGGCCACGGACCCCTCGCCGGTCGAACCGCTCGCCTCCCGGGGTTGAAGCGCTCGCCTGGGATGGCAGGACGGACGCCTAGGCTATCATCCCCGGGGCAACACCTGAGGGGGCACATGGTCGCCGTCACGGCGTTCAGCTATCTACGGATACTCGGTGGGTTCGTCGCGGTCCTCATGCTGGCCGGGGTCGCGGTGCGGTGGCGCCGGGGCCGGCTTCGGATCTCGGACACGATCATCATGGGCGGCCTGGCGGCGGGGCTGGCCGTCATCTCGATCGACCCCGACATCGTCCAGCCCTTCCTGAACGTCCTGGGGTTCAAGGCGGGGAACTTCGGGCGGGTCATCGGCGTGCTCGTCATCGCGAGCATCGTCATCTACGTCCTGCTGTTCCGTGCGTTCCTCAAGACAGACCGGCTGGAGGACCTGCTGGGCGACTACGCCAACCGCCTGGCAACCCGGCACTTCCTGTGGGAGTACGGGACCGAGCAGCCGAACGGACACAAGCTCGCCGTGGTCATCCCGGCGCTCGACGAGGAGTCGAGCCTGCCCTCGGTTCTGCGCGAGATCCCGAAGCAGGTCCACGACCTGGAGACCGAGGTCATCGTGGTGTCCGACGGCTCCACCGACGCCACCGAGCTGGTGGCTCGCGAGGCCGGCGCGCTGGTGGTGGGCCGGGACCTCCGCCGGGGCCAGGGCGCCGCCGTCGCTCTCGGGTACCAGGTGGCCCTGCTGCGGGGTGCGACGGTGGTTGCCACCTGCGACGCCGACGGCCAGTACGACCCGCTCGAGCTCCCCCAGTTGGTCCGGCCGATCCTGGACCGCGACGCGGACGTCGTGCACGGCTCGCGGATGCTGGAGGGCGGCGAGTACGAGCGGCCGCTGTTCGGCCGGTCTCATGGTGTGAAAGTCTTCGCCGGGCTGACCACGCTGCTCGCCCGGAGCCGGATCACCGATCCCGCCAGCGGGTTCCGCGCGTTCAGCGCCGAGGCGCTCCAGAAGCTCCAATTCCGGGAGCGCCAGTTCCATGCCAGCGAGGTGACGGTGGCCGCGGTCAAGAAGGGCCTCCGGGTGAAGGAGGTGCCCTGCACCTTCCGGGAACGAGCCGTGGGGCACTCGAAGAAGCCGCCGCTGTTCCGCTACGGCCTGGGCTACGCGCGCAGCCTCATCAGGACCTGGCTCGGGTGAGCCGCGAAGGCATGAGGGTCTCCCTCGTCGTCCCGGTTCTGTACCGGGAGCCCCAGCTTCGGCAGACGCTGGCCGGCCTGACCTCGATCCGTGACCGACTCGACCTGGAGATCCTCGTGGTGGTCGACGTGCCCGATCCCTCCCGGGAGGCCGAGGCGAGGGCCGAGAACGAAGCGGCCGCGGAGGGGTACGGGGCCCGGGTCGTCTACCGGGTGGGAGAGCACGGATTCGGATCGGCGCTCCGGCGGGGGTTCGCGGAGGCCACCGGAGACGTGCTGATCCCCATGATGGCGGACCTGTCGGAGGACCCGAAGGATGCCGTGCGGCTCGCCGAGTCCGCGGCGGGGGGATGGGACGTGGTCGCGGGGTCCCGGTACATGCGGGGGGGCCGGATCGTCGGGCAGACCCTCAAGCAGCGGATCTCGCATCTCTACTCCATCCTTTGCCGGCTGGCGGGTGGGCCGCGGATCCACGACGTGTCGAACGCCTTCAAGGCCTACCGCCGAGCGGTGGTCGAGTCGGTTCCCACCGTCGCCGACTCCTTCGACGTCTCGGTCGAGCTCACGTTGAAGGCGCATCTCGCCGGGTTCCGGGTCGGGGAGATCCCCACCGTGTGGACGAACCGCCAGGAGGGCAGTTCGAACTTCGCGATGCGGACCGAGCTTCGCAACTACGGACGGTGGCTGCTCCTCGCCCTTCGCCGGCGCCGCTCGCCGGCCTCGGCCGCCCTGACCGCCGAGACGCCCGCCCGGGAGCGACCGTGAGCCTGGTCGAGAAGTTCGAGGACGGGTCGGCCTCGATCGCCGTGGTCGGCATGGGCAGGGTGGGGTTGCCCCTGTCGGTCGCTTTCGCCCGGGCCGGCTTCCGGGTCCTCGGGCTGGACGTGGACGAGGCCCGCCGGGCCGCCATCGAGCTGGGCAAGATGCCCTTCCACGAGCCGGGTACGGACGAGCCCCTCCGGGAGGCCGTAACCTCCGGCCGGCTGACCGTCCACGGCGACCCCGGGTCGGTCATCCCCGCGGCGGACGCCATCATCCTGTGCGTGGGGACCCCGCTCGGCCCCGACCTTCGGGCCGACTACGATCAGCTGCGCTCGGCGCTGGCCAACCTGGTGCCCCACCTTCGCCGTGGACAGCTCCTCGTGCTCCGCTCCACGGTGTCTCCCGGGAC
>DASWCX010000424.1:0-4615 GCA_036395815.1 Actinomycetota bacterium
CCATTGACTCCACCTTCGCACCGCGGTGGGAGCGATCGGTCCTCCCGTCGCGTTTGTACTGCTCAGCGCCATGTTCGAATATGGGGGTATTCATCTGACCGGACTATCGCAGGTCAGGGTGTTCTCCATGGCCGAGCCGCCCGGGGGCGGTCGATGCTCGGCGGGTGGCCCCGCGTCCCGGGCGGCGTGGGCGGGGCCTGCTTCGGCTGCGGGTTGACGACCAAGTCGCGGTAACGCACCGGGTCGTGGGCGACGGCGAGCTCGAGCACGCGGTAGAAGACCATCCCTCTGCTCCGGGATCCGCGCCGGTTGAAGCGGAACACGAACTCGTCGAGGTAGCTCTGCAGGTGTCCCTCCTCGAACGAGCCCTGGTGGGTTCCCAGCAGCCACCGCTTGGCCAGGGAGGCAACGCGGTGGACTGCGGGCAGCAGCTCGCCGGGGTCGTCCCCGCGGGCACGAGCGGCCCGTTGGCTGCGCGGTTCGTGGCTGTAGCCGAGCTCGTCGATGCCGTGGTAGCCCATCCAGCCGTCGGTGATGACCGCCGCACCCGGCTCGACGTGGGCGGTGACGAAGGGGTGCAGCGAGGCCGCAGAGCCGTCGCGGAGGATCGCCATCTGGCAGCGGCCGTACCCTCGCGGTTCCTTGACCTCCACTGCCACACCGACCAGGGCTTTCTTGCCCTTGGCCCGCCCGCCGCGCAATCCCGGCTCCTCCCCGCCGATGTAGGTCTCGTCCACCTCGACGGTGCCGGTCAGCCGGTCCCGGCCCGGACGCACGAGGACCGATCGGAGCCGATGCAGCATGGCCCACGCCGTCGGGTACGAGCCGATCTCGAGCGAACGCTGGAGGCTCTGGGCGGAGATGCCGTCCTTCTGCGCGGCGAACATCCAGCAGGCCGTGAACCACACACGGTGAGCGGCGTTCGCCTGCGATCGAAGAGGGTCCCTGCCGTCACCGAGGTCCGGCCACCGCAGGTGGCACACTTGTAGCGACCATCGGCGACGGCCCATCCGCCGGCATGCCCGCACCGCGGGCAGACGAAGCCCTCGGGCCACCGCAGCCAGTCCAGGTAGTCCAGGCAGTCGGCGTCGGTCGCGAACCAGGACTGGAACTCCCCAGTGGACCTCGGGTAGTGCAGGCCCGCCCGGGGCTGGAGCGCATCCACGCCCTCAGCTTAGTCCGGTCAGATGAATACCCCCATTCGAATAAATGCACCCCACAGGGACTGCTCACCGAGATGCGGCGGTGGTCCGGGGGAACCCGCCTCGAGCAGCGGGCGGCGGTGGCCGCCCTGTGCGAGCCGGCCCTCCTCCGGGATCGGCGTCACGCCCGGCAGGTCCTTGTGCTCCTGGACCGGGTCACTCGGTCGGTGGCGGCCGCCCGGGACAGGAAGGAAGAGGGGTATCGGGTCCTCCGCCAGGCCCTGGGCTACGCCTGGAGCGTGGCCGTGGCGGCCCTCCCGGCCGAAGGCATCCGCCGCCTAGACCAGTGGATGGGCTCCGAGGACCCGGACGTTCGCTGGGTCATGCGGGAGAACCTGAGGAAGAAGAGGCTCGCCGCAGTCGCCGGTGGTCGGCTCGAACGCTGGCGGCAGGTAGTCGCCTCGGCCTGACCCGCACGTTCGGAAACCAGTCGCGGGCCGCGAGAGGATCCAAGCCTCCGCGATCTTCAGTCACGTCCTGAGCGCCTTGCCCGCAGTCATGCGACACAGCGAGGAGCGCCGGAGTGCCGCCGATGCCCCAACAGGATCGAGCTCCCTCGACAGGATCGCGGCCCGCGTCCGACCGCAGGCGCAGGACGAAGGCTGCCGCCTCTGTGGGGGGCGTCGCTGCGCGTCTGCTCGTCGCCGCGATCTACTTCGGAAGCGGCCGACTCCAGAACTTCGACTCCATCCTCATTGGCTACACCGTGCCGTGGGTGCCACGGAGCGGCCCGGGCCATGTCCCGGCCCAGGGCCAACAAGGTCATGGGCGGGCAGAGCTTGCGGAGAAGCTGCGCGGGGGGATCACCGTGGCGGGCTCGCAGTGGAGGCTCCCGTCCCAGGAGGCGCCGTGCCCGTACAAGGACCTCTCCCAGGTTGTGCCGGTGTGCGAGGGGGTCGGCCTGTCGAGGATGGTGGCACCTCTGCGGCCCGTTGGGGTGGTCAACGGCCCAGCTCTTCAAGGGCAGGGGGTCCCGAGAGGAAGGGGCCGATGGTCCCTGATGAGATGGAGAGGCCCCGCGTACCGTAGGCGGTGGTTCCGAGAAATCGATAGGAACGGATCGAAAGGTCCACCGACGATACGGGAAGCCGAAAGGCCGAACGGACAATAGGAGGCTGAAAGGCCAAGCCGAAGGTTACTCGGAACCATTCTTTCCGCCTGCCGGGCCGATGACCCTTCGGGTCGATCGAAGTTTTCGTTTTGCTCAGGGTGGCAACGTGCTGAATCTTCGCTCGGACCCCCGACGATCCGCACCTGTGGCGGCGCGGCGGTCACCGGGGCGCCTCGGCCTTGGCGGGCAGCCTGGCCACGATAAGGAACCCGCCGCCCGCCGCGGGGCCAGTGCGCAGCTCGCCACCGACGGCTGCGGCGCGTTCTCGCATGCCGGACAATCCGTGGCCGCCATCCAGTGGAGCTGGGGAGGGCCTGGTCCGTTGTCGCGGATGCGCAACCGCAGGAGGGCGTCGTCGGTGTAGTGCAGCTCCACGTCGACGGCCACGCCCGGCGCATGGCGCCGGGCGTTGGTGAGTGCCTCCTGGACGATGCGGTAGGCCGCGAGCTCCACGCCCGGGTCGAGCCTGACCGGCGGCCCGCGGAGGATCAGGGGAGCGCCCGCACCGGACGCGTCCCGTGCCTCATCGAGCAGCTCGTTGAGCTGCCCCAGGCCAAGCTGAGGTCGGCGCTCGGCGACGTCGGTCCGAGCGTCCTCGCGCAGCACGCCGAGCAACCGCCGCATCTCGGTCAGGGCGGCCTGCGCGGTGTCCCCGATCGCAGAGAGCTTCTGGACCCCAGCGGCGGGCATCCCGGGAGTGGTAAGCCGGGCCGTCTCGGCCTGCACGGCGACCATGGAGACGTGGTGGGCCACGACATCGTGGAGCTCGCGTGCGATGCGCGCCCGTTCGCCGCGAGCCGTGTGCTCGATCAGGGTGCCGGCGATGACCTCCCGCGCCGCCCTGTTCTCCTGCGCCTCGGCGCGCTCGCGGTGCGATCCCCGTCAGGGCGGCCGCCGGGGCCAGCGAGGCCAGCACCACGGTGAGGGCCCATGCCTCGGAACCCGTGGGAAGCGGATCGGCCAGCGCCAGTACCAGGAACGGCAGCGCCAGGGCCCCGGCCAGGAGCTGCGAGCCGCTGCGCGCGAGCCGGTACAAGACGATGAGCTGCGTCGCCAGGCCAGCGACAGGCAGGCTGTGGAATGCCGCGAGCGATAGCACGCTGGCCGCCGTGACGGCCATGGCAGCTCCGGTCGGGCCCAGGAACGCTAGGGGTGGCCAAGGCCTGTGGGGTAGAGAAACTCGATCGGCGCCCTGACCTCGCCGTTAGCCGGCGGACGACCTGCGTTCAGACTTGCTCTGATGCTCATGTCGATGCGCTACCGGCTCGTCCGCAGCCCGATCCGTCTGCTCCTGCGCTGCGGCGTCGACGAGCGGGATCTGGAGACGGCCGTGCTCCGCCACCAGCTGAAGGTGCTCCGTCGAGGAGGGACCCGACCTCGCTTCACCGATGCCGATCGGGCCTTCCTGGCAGCCGCTGCCGGATTCCTCTCCCGGGATCGGTGGAGGAGCTTCCTGGTGGGCCCGGACACCCTCCTCAGGTGGCACCGAGAGCTCTCGGGGCGGCGGCGGGGGCGCTGGTCCCGTCGGCCCGGTCGTCCTCCGCTCGATCCCTCGATCAAGAGCTTGATCCTTCGACTCGGTCGGAAGAACCCCAGGTGGGCCACCTCAGGATCCGAGGCGAGCTCCTGAAGCTCGGCGTCGACGTCTCGGCCACGACCATGTGCTTCGCAGGAACGGCCTCGGCCCGGCCCCCCGCCGGATCGGACAGACCTGGACGCAGTTCCTCCGGGCACAGGCGTACGGCCTGCTCTCCCTCCGTGCGCCGTCCGAGGAGGGCTAGAGCCATGAGGAACTCGTGGTGGTCCCGCCACAGGAGAGGCTGGCCCCGCTCGGCGACGGGCCCGCCATCGCCGGCGCCCCTCTCCATGCCCGGTCGGTATCGACCGGGCAGCCCAGCTCGACGGTGGGCCCACTCCCGCCTACATCCGCCAGGCTAGTTCCGCCGCGCGCCGGAACTCGCGCTCGCGACGGGCCTGGGATCGCCGCCTGAATCCTCTGCGAGCGTGAGGACGCAACCCTCCGGTCGGTCTTTGGGCCACCCGTGTTCCGGTTCCGGCCATGTCGACCGGGCCGGGCTCCACGATCAGATGATGATCAGATCCAGCGCGCGCGCGTGGAGGACGGCGAGCGATCCGACCCATCCACATCGGATCTCGGCAACGATCGAGTTTCTTTACCCGTGCGTCACGAACGCGGAAGGAGGAGGTATGTAGAGAACCTCACCAGAAGCGGTGCTGTGCGAGAGATGGAGGATCGCTGGCCCTCCAGCGTCGGCCTCCGGGGGCAGGCGCTAAACCACCC
>DASWCX010000425.1:0-3518 GCA_036395815.1 Actinomycetota bacterium
GGGAAGGCGAACATCGTGGTCTCGGGCGGGACGGGGACGGGCAAGACCACGCTCCTCGGCGTTCTCTCCTCGTTCATCCCGCCAGGCGAGCGGCTGATCACGATCGAGGACGCCGCCGAGCTCCGGCTTTCCCAACCCCACGTGGTCTCGCTGGAGGCAAGGCCTCCGAACGTCGAGGGGGCCGGCGAGGTCACGGTCCGGGCCCTGGTTCGCAACGCGCTCCGGATGCGGCCGGACCGGATCATCGTCGGTGAGGTCCGCGGCGGTGAGGCCCTCGACATGTTGCAGGCGATGAACACCGGCCACGAAGGGTCGATGTCCACCGCCCACGCGAACTCGCCCCGCGACCTGGTCTCCCGGCTCGAGACCATGGCGCTCATGTCCGACGTGGACCTGCCCGTGGGCCACGTCAGGGACCAGATCGCCGGGGCGTTGGACCTCGTGGTGCACATGGCGCGTCTCTCGGACGGCCGGCGGGGAGTCTCGCGGATCTCCGCGATCGAGGGGCTCCGGGCCGGCTCGGTCGTGGTCGACGACGTCTTCGTGTGGAAACGACGGCCAACACCCGGGTTCGCCGCCACGGGCATCATGCCCTCTCTCCTCAGCTTGCTGCATGAACGGGACGAGCGCGTCGACCCCCGAATCTTCAGGACAAGCGTGGGCGAGCCGGACCCGCCCCCCCAAGACATCTCCGCCGATCGGTCCGCGGGAGGTCCCCCTCAGATCGGGACTTGGAAGCCCGTGCGGCGGGTCCCCGTGGGGGTTGGCCCCCGCTCACCTCGTCATTGGCCCGGCCGCCTCCGGCGGTTCGGCACCATCACTGAGTGAGGGGACAGGTGGACACCTGGATCGCCATCTTCGTCCTGGCCTCCGTGCTCTGTCTCGGGGAGGCGTGGGGTCGGGCGAGATCCGCGCGGGTCCTGGCCCTCGCCGGGGGATCGGCCGAGGAAGGGACGGGAGAGGGGGCGCCGAACGGAGCGACTCGGCTGGACCTGGACGTGATCCGCTCGCGCCTCGCGGCTGCCGGTGCCGCGGTCGTGGGCGGAGCCATGGGGCTTCGCCTGGCAGGACCCGTGGGGATCGCCGCGGGGTGCCTCGCCGGGTGGAGCGTTCCGCGCATCCTCGCCCGCCGGCGGCTGCAGCGCCGCGAGGAGGCCCTGGAGCGGCAACTGGCCGAGGTGGTCGAGACCACCGCGCTCGCCGTCCGGAGCGGTCTCTCCATCGCCCAGGCGCCGGAGTTCGCGTCCGAGGAGTTCGGGTCGCCGATGCGCGAGTTCATGCGTCGGCTGGTCGCGGAGCGGGCGGTGGGTGCGCCGCTCGATGACGCGCTCGGGCGGTTCGGCGAAGCGCTCGACTCCGACGACGCGCGACTCTTCGTTCTGATCCTGTCGATCCATCTGAAGACCGGGGGCAACGTGGCCGGTGCCCTGGAGGAGGTCGCCGCCACCGTGGAGCACCGGGTCCTGGTGCGGAGAGAGCTCCGAGCCCTGACCGCACAGGGTCGAATCTCGGGGGCCATCCTGGGGGCGCTTCCCATCGGGTTCTTCCTGGTCCTGGCGACGACCTCCCAGCGTGAGCTAGCGCCCGTGTACCGGTCCACGGCGGGGATCTTCATGCTGGTTACCGGTCTCCTTCTCGAGGGGCTGGCCTACCTGTGGATCCGGCGGCTGCTACGGGTGCACGCGTAGCTGGAGGGGACCGGTGAGCGGGGTGGTGTCGGTGCTGGTGATGGGGGTCGTGCTGACCGCCGCGGGGGCGGTGGCCGTCCGCGCGGATCGGCGCGTGGCCATTGTGGTGAGTGCCCTCGCCGAACGCCCTTCGTCCGGGGCTGCCTCACCCGCTCGAACGGTTCTCGAAGGACTGGGGAGGACCCGGCCGGGGCGCCGCGTCCCCCTGGATGAAGCGTTGGCCCGGCGCCTCGAGCTGGCCGGTTCCCGCTGGTCGACCGACGCACTCGCCGGCCTCAAACTGGCGCTCGGGTTCGCGCTCGGGGGCCTGGGGTTGCTGCTCGGCCTTGCCATGCCGGTCGCGGGTCTTGCCATTCCCGTCCTCGCCTTCGCCGGCTACCGGGGGCCCGACCTGGCGCTGGCTCGAAGGGGACGCCGGCGCCAGGCCGAGATCGAGCTTCGGGTGCCGGATCTCGTCGAGCTGCTCGTGGCGACCACCGAGGCCGGCCTCACCCCGGCGGTCGCCTTTCACCGCTCCTCGGAGGTGGTCGGCGGCCCGCTGGGAGACGAGCTCGGGCGGGCCGTCGCCGAGATCGACCTCGGGCTCACGTGGCGAGCCGCGATGGAGCGGCTGGTCGAAAGGACCGACGTGGCCTCGCTTCGCCGGCTCGTCTCGGCGGTCGGCCGGTCGAACCGGCTCGGGACCTCGGTGCAGGCCACGCTGCGAAGCGTCGCCGGCGACCTCCGGGCCGAACGGCGGGCCCGGGCCGAGGAGCTCGCCCGGCGCGCGCCGGTGAAGATGCTCTTCCCCCTGGTCTTCCTCATCCTTCCCGCCTTTCTCCTCCTCACGGTGGGTCCGGTGGTTCTCGCCACCGTCCACTCACTTCGATCGGGCGGATGAAGCGAAAGGAGGTGACCTCGATGCTTCGATTCTCCGTTGAGCTGGGCACGCGCCTGCGTGACGTGTTGGCCCGCCTCGTGGAGCGAGCACGTCGTGAGGAGGGGCAGGCCAGCGCCGAATACGCGCTGGTGATCCTGGCCGCGGCGGCAGTAGCCCTGGTTCTGATCGCCTGGGCGAAGTCGACCGGGAAGCTCCCGGCGTTCTTCGACAAGGTGATCGACGACCTCACCGGCAGCTTCTCGTGACACGCGGTGGATCGCGGGTCGCTCGCCGCCGGGCGAGCGGTGCGCCGCGAGTGCGGGCGGGGGAGAGGGCCTCGGCTTCGGTTGAGTTCGCCCTGGTCCTCCCCCTCGTCCTCATCATGGCGCTGGCCCTGGTGCAGGTGGGGCTGCTGGTCAAGGACCAGCTGGTCGTGAGCGGCGGAGCGCGGGCGGGTGCTCGGGAGGGCGCGGTCACCAGCGACGACGCCCGGGTGCAGCAGGCCGCGATCGACGCGGCGTCGGCCGGAGGCTTGGACTCCGCGCGACTGGGGGTTACCGTCGAACGCGAGGGCGGCGTGGGGACTCCGGTGAAGGTCACCGTGACCTACGACGACCAGGTGGTCGTCCCCCTGGTGGCATGGCTGTTCCCGACCTCGATCCACCTCACGTCCACGGTGACCATGAGGCAGGAGGGCGGATGACGCCGCGCGCGGATCAGGATTCCCTGCCACCGGCGCCTCGGCGACCCGGGCGTGACGAGCGCGGTTCGGTGACCATCCTCACCACCGCGGTGCTGTTCCTGGCGGGCGTCCTGGTGTTGGTGTCGCTCGATCTCATGCGCACGCTGGCGGCAGGGGCTCGGGCCCAGACCGCGGCCGACGCCGCGGCGCTGGCCGCCGCCCAGGAGATCGCGGTGCCCACCGGCACGTGGTCGCCGCAGGACGCGGCGGCGTACTACGCGGAGCGGAA
>DASWCX010000426.1:0-4441 GCA_036395815.1 Actinomycetota bacterium
AAGGAGATCGACGTGAGGCCGAACGCGGTGGCGGAGATCTTCGCCAGCGCCGCCAGGTACAGCGACGCGGAGAACGTCGTCACGATGCCGGTGAAGACGTTCTGGTACAGCACGCCGGTGCGCCGCCACGACAGCTCGAAGGTGCCGGCCGCGCTGTTCGTCCCGAACCGCGCCCCGATCGCGCCGAAGATCGTCCCGCGCATGCCGGTGGCGGCCGGGAGCAGGATGTAGAGGCTCGGGAGCAGCTTGAGCGTGGGCAGGATCGACGCGGTGGTGATGCCGGCTACGAGCGCGGCGGCCGTGCTGATGAGGAGCGCGACGAAGCCCTGGCGGAGGGTGCGCGTCTCCGACCGCCAGTAGGCGAACAGTCGCCTGGCGCGGCGCCTGGGTGCGAGGGCCATAACGGCACACCCATCGGTCGCTCACTCCCTCTCATCGCTGGTGGCGGGCGGCGACAGAAGCCCGAGGGAGTATGCGCCGGGCCGGTCCCCGCGGCAACCAGCCAGCGCCGCCTGGCAGCCGCCACCGCCGGCAGACGGCGCACAATGTCGTCGTGGCCGGGCGGCGAACGAACCTCGGACTGCTGGTCCTTCTTTCGTGGGCCCTCGCCTCCGGCTTCCTCGCCTTCGCCATCGGGGAGGGCTGGGACCGGTGGGTGGTGGTGGCGCACGGCGCGGTCGGCCTCGGCATCCTGGTCCTCGCTCCGTGGAAGTCGGTCATCGTCCGGCGTGGGCTGCGTCGCCACCGGCCAGGCTCGAGCTGGTCTGTCGCGTTCTCGATCCTGGTCGCCGTCGCCCTCGCCACGGGCATCGGCCATGCCACGGGCCTCCTGCGGTCGATCGGTCCCGTCACCGCCATGCAGGTCCACGTCGCCGCGGCGCTCGGGTCGGTCCCGTTCGCGCTGTGGCACCTAGCGGCCCGCCCCGTCCGGCCCAGGCGGACGGATCTCGGCCGGCGGAGCCTGCTCCGAGCCGGCGCGCTGTCGGCGGGGTCGCTGGCCGCGTTCGGCGGCCTGGCCGGCGCGATTCGGGGGGCCGGCCTGCCGGGGAGAAGCGCCCGGTTCACCGGTTCGTACAGCGCCGACCCGCGCGATATCCCGGTCACCCAGTGGTTGACCGACTCCATCCCCACCGTTGACGTCGGCTCGTGGCGCCTCCGCCTCGTCGCCCGGGGCCAGGAGGTCGAACAGCTGTCGCTGGCCGACCTGGAGCCCCTCACCGAGCCGGTCCGGGCGACCCTCGACTGCACCGGCGGGTGGTTCGCTGATCAACTGTGGGAGGGAGTCCGGCTGGACCGCCTGCTCGCCCGGGCCGGGATCGGGGACGGCCGCAGCGTCCGGGCGGTGTCGATCACCGGCTACGACCGGCGCTTCCCGGTCGCCGACGCCGGACGCCTATGGCTGGCCACCCGGGCCGGAGACGAGCCGCTCGCTCCCGGACACGGCGCCCCGGCCCGGATCGTCGCGCCCGGCCGCCGCGGCTTCTGGTGGGTGAAGTGGGTGACGGCGATCGAGGTGGACGACACGCCGTGGTGGTGGCAGCCGCCCTTCCCTTTGCGATAGCGAGGACTGGCGAAGGAGGCGCCGCGGCGGGCGGCTATCCTCTGGTCGTGGCCGTCGAGTTCACCGACTGGGCGAAGGACATCTTGGGGCGAGCCCAGCAGGCCTCCCGGCGATTCGACCCCGAGGCCAGGCTCCGGCTGGCCCGAACGCCGTCGGGGGTCCAGGCCGTGCTGGTCCACGATCCCGAACCCGGAGATCGGGAGCTCGAAGTGGGCCCGGTCACGATGTTCGTCGAGGCGGGATTGGAAGGCCTGGTCGACGTGGAGGAGCCGCACGACCGCCTGGTGCTCCGGCCCGCAGGTTCGACCCCCAACGCCCGCGCCGAGCACTGAGGACAGCGCGCCTCAGCTCAGTGTTGAAGGCGTCCGCCGGCGTCGAACCGGCGGTTGTCTGCCCCACCGGCCTTCTCCAGGGCCTGGGCGGCGCGGTCCACCACGTCGGGATCGTCCGAGTGCACACCGACCATGACCCGGCCGGCCCGGACCCCTTCATACGTGAGCTCCCATGCGTCGCTCACGTCAACCGACGAGACGCCGCCGACCATGCCACCGACCCCACCACCCGCCACGGCGCCGCCGATCGTCGCCGCCCACACGCCGGTCCCGATCACAGGGCCGACGCCCGGGATGGCGAAGGCGGCGAGCCCTGCGAGGAACCCGGCCCCCGCGCCGAGGGCCGAACCCGCGGCTGCCCCCGCGGCCACCCGCTTGCCGACGTGCTCGGTGATCTTCAAGTCGCGCTCACGGGTGTCGGTCTCCCCGGCCGCCTCCTCGGCCCGAGGACCCAGGAGTGAGACGAGGCTCGATTCGATCCCGGCCGCCTCCAGCGCGCCGATAGCGCCGCGAGCGGCGTCCATGTCGGGGAACGAGGCCACGACGTTGTGCCGCGCGAACCCGCGGCGGTTCTGTTCGAGGCGAGCTTCGGACATCGGGTCGCATCTACCCGGCACTCCGCGGGCAGAAACAGGAGGGGTGACTTCAGCCGCCGGACGCGACGTCCGCCACCGATTCGATCTCGCGGGCCAGGGCGATGTCCTTCTGCGTGATGCCGTTCTCGCTCCACGTGTGGATGGCCACCCGAACCCGGTTGTAGTGGTTCTCCAGGTCGGGATGGTGGTTGGCAGCCTCGGCCTTCTCGGCCACTCGGGCGATGAATCCGATGGCATCCATGAACGAGGGGAACTTGTAGCTCTTGAGGATCTCCCCCTCGGCCAGTCGCCAGCCCGGAAGGTCCCGGGCGATGGCCTGGCCGATCTCCTCCTCCGACAGCTTCCTCACGCCGGCCTCCTGGCGAACGTGACGGTCCGGGCTTCGCCGTTTGTAGCACGGTTCGAGGGGCCGCCGTCATCGGTGATCCGGCCGACGGCACGGGTGCTCACTTTGCATTCGTAAGGGATAGCCTGAGATCAAGAAGGAGGAGGACGAGATGACGAAGCCGTTCTACGTGGCGGGCGACTGGCGGATGGGCCAGGGCACCCTCGACGTGAAGAGCCCCTACGACGGCAGCGTGGTGGCAACGCTGGGGGTTCCGACCGACGCGGACGTCGAGGATGCGGTGGCGGCGGCGACCGAGACGTTCGACGAATCCCGCCGGCTCCCCACGCACGTCCGGGCCGAGGCGCTGGCCCACATGTCGATGCGGATCGGTGAGCGCGTTGACGAGCTGGCCGAGACCGTGGCCCGCGAGGGAGGCAAGCCGCTGAAGTGGGCGAAGGTGGAGGTGACCCGGGCGGTATCGACGTTCCGGTGGGCGGCCGAGGAGTGCCGCCGGTTCGGCGGGGAGTTCCTGCCGCTCGACACCGAGGAATCCCTCGGCTCCCGCGCCGGGATCGTCCGGCGGTTCCCGTTCGGGCCGGTGCTCGGCATCAGCCCGTTCAACTTCCCGGTGAACCTGGTGGCGCACAAGGTGGCCCCCGCGCTGGCGGTGGGCGCGCCGATCGTGGTGAAGCCCGCGGGGGTCACGCCGCTCGGAGCGCTGGCCCTGGCCGAGCTGTTCGAGGAGACCGAGCTTCCGAAAGGGATGCTGTCGGTGCTCCCGATCTCGAGCGAGCGGGCTCAGGCCCTGGTCGAAGACCGCCGGTTCAAGAAGCTCTCCTTCACCGGGTCGGGGATCGGATGGAAGCTCAAGGGCCTCGATCCGCACAAGCACGTCACCCTGGAACTGGGGGGCAACGCCGGAGTGATCGTGCACTCAGACGCGGACCTGGACCATGCGGCCCAGCGAGTGGCCGTGGGCGGCAACTACCAGGCCGGGCAGTCGTGCATCGCCGTGCAGCGGGTGTTCGTGCAGTCGGAGGTGTACGAGGACTTCCTGGCAAGGCTGGTCAAGGAGGTCGAATCGCTCAAGGTCGGAGACCCCATGGACCCGGACGTCGACGTGGGTCCGGTGATCGACGAGGGGGCGGCGGAGCGCATCGAGGAGTGGGTCGGCGAGGCGGTCGACGGAGGAGCGAGGATCCTGACCGGAGGCAAACGGGAGGGCTCGCTCTACTACCCGACCGTCCTGGTGGACACGACGCCCGACATGAAGGTGTGCCGCCAGGAGGTGTTCGGCCCGGTGGTGATCGTCGAGCCGTACCAGACCTTCGATGATGCCATCGCCAGGGTCAACGACAGCGACTACGGACTACAGGCCGGGGTGTTCACCTCGAGCATCGACCGGGCGATGCTGGCCCATCGGGAGATCCGGGTGGGCGGGCTGATCGTGAACGACACCAGCGCGTTCCGGGCCGACCAGATGCCGTACGGCGGGGCGAGGGATTCGGGCTACGGGCGCGAGGGCCTGCGCTACGCGATGGAGGAGATGACCGAGCCCCGGATCATGGTCCTGTCGAACGTCCCGCTGTAGCCGACCACGAGTACTGCCGGGACACCTCGGCCA
>DASWCX010000427.1:0-2265 GCA_036395815.1 Actinomycetota bacterium
CCACTCGGGCAACGTCTACGCCGCGTGGGTCGAGCTGGCCCCGCCCCGCCCGGGCGGCTTCCCCCAGGACCTCCTCCGGTTCACCTACTCGACGGATCACGGAACCACGTTCTCCCGGCCCCAGCCGCTCAGCGACCTCCATCACGCCACCAACCCGGACATCGCCGTGGGCCCGGACGGATCCGTCTACGTCACCTTCCTGGCCGGAGGCGGCATCTTCCTGGCCACATCGACGGACGGGGGGCGAACGTTCGCCGTCCCGGTGGAGGTCGACACGCTCGGGTTCGCCTTCGAATCCTCGGACTTCAGCGGGGGGTCGGGGCGGGACTGCGGCGACAAGCCGTTCCAGTGCGCCACCGGCTACACCTTCTCCCGGTTCGGCAGCTACTCGACCGTCGCGGCCGACGCGACCGGGGTCCACGTGGCCTGGAACGACCGCCTGGAGTCGACCGGCCAGGTGGGGGAGTCGAAGGTCCTGCTCAAGAGCTCGCCCGACGGCCAGACGTGGACGCAGCCCGCCGCGCCCGTCGACCATGAGACGAAGGGGCACCAGTACTTCCCCGACATGGCGTCTTCCGGCGGCGTGATCACCCTGGCCTTCTACGACTCGCGGAACGACCCCGCCTACGACCCGTTCGGCCCGCCCGGCAACTCGAAGGACGGCAAGAGCCCGGGCGGCTACCTGGACACCTACGTGGCCAGGTCGAGCGACGGCGGGGCGACCTGGACCGAGCAGCGGGTCTCGGACCGGTCGAGCAACCAGAACCTGGAGATCCCGGGCGAGGTCCCGTTCTGGGGCGACTACATCTACGTCTCGGTGGCGGGCGGGACCACCGTCGTGGGATGGACCGACTCGAGGGACGTGGTGCTCGGCAGCGAAGGGACGGGCGGGAAGGACGGCTTCGACACCTACGAGCCCTGTTTCGGCCAGGCCTACGCCGACGACCCCTGCCTGTCGAAGGGCGGCCACGACCAGAACATCTACATGGCGCGGATCTGAACGCCCCCGGGACGGCTCCCGTTCGAAGCATGTACTCTGGGGCCGCAGGGAAAACCTACCGGTGCGTAGGTTAGCGGGTTCCACGTCCCCCGGCCGGACGACCGGCCCCGCACGAGGAGGTCGATACATGCCGCTCCTGAACATCCCCGACGAGTTGATCGAGCTTCGTTCGTCCCTCCGCCAGTTCCTGGACCGTGAGGTCCGTCCCATCGAGGACGAACACCGACAGGAGATTCAGGAGACCGGCGTGTTCGAGGGGCTGAAGGACGTCAGGGCCAAGCTTCGGAAGCGCTCGGCCCAGCTTGGATTCTGGACCCTGCACATGCCGGAGGACGTCGGCGGGGGAGGGCTGTCCTATCTCGGGCAGGTCCTGCTGCACGAGGCCGGGGCGGCCACCGGCCTGATCTTGGCCCAGATCGAGGCCATCTTCCCGGTGGTGAGCGGCCCCACGCCGATCTACCTGGACTGCACGGAGGCCCAGCGCGAGAAGTACCTCGAGCCCCTGATGCGGGCGGACAAGACCACGTGCTTCGCCCTCACCGAGCCGGGTGCTGGCTCGGACGCCACCCGGATCCAGACCCGGGCGGAGCGCGGGTCGAGCGGCGCATGGGTGGTGAACGGGCGGAAGCACTTCATCACCGGCGGGGAGGAGGCCGAGTTCGCCCTGGTGTTCGCGGTAACGGATTCCCAGAAGCGAGCGAGGGGCGGGATCACCGCGTTCTTCGTCGACGCCGACCGGCCGGGCTATTCGGTGACCCGGGTGCAGCGGACCATGTCGCCGTACCAGAACCCGGTGGAGATCACCTTCGAGGACGTGGAGGTGGGCGACGAGCAGATCCTGGGCAAGGAGGGGTTCGGGTTCTACTCGGCGGTGAAGGGGATCAACGGAGCGCGGTTGCAGATCGCCGCACGGGCCCTCGGGCTGGGGCAGCACCTGCTGGACCGGATGATCGAATACGCCAACAGCCGGGTGGCGTTCGGGCAGCCGATCGGCAAGAACCAGTACGTCCAGTCGATGGTGGTCGACTCCTTCGCCGAGCTGGAGCAGGCCAGGCTCTTGGTCTACCAGTGCGCGCAGGAGATCGACGACGGCGCCGACGGCCGCCGGCAGGCCGCCCTGGCGAAGCTGGTGGCCACCGAGATGGTGGGCCGCGTCGCGGACCGGGCGATCCAGGTCCACGGCGGCAACGGGTTCATGACGGAGCTGGGCTTGGAGGCGTGGTACCGCGACGTGAGGGCGATGCGCCTGTACGAGGGAACCACCG
>DASWCX010000428.1:0-8950 GCA_036395815.1 Actinomycetota bacterium
CACACGCGCCTGTCGCCGACGGCGATGGCATTCCCGATAACCGCGACCGGGAAGCTCGCCACCACGGCGTTCGATGCCGGCTCGATCCGCAGCAGCGTCGAGCCGGTCGTGGACGGGGCGACCGCCCACACCTCCCCGTCACCCGCTGCCACCGCCGTGGGCGCCGACGAGCCCGACGGGATCCGGGCCTGGACCACGCCGCTCAGCGCGTCGACCCTCCACACCTCCCGGAGCTTGCGGTGTCCGATCCAGAGCGAGCCGTCGGCGAACGCGATCCCGGAGGGACGAGGACCCACCGAGAACGAGCTCACGACGTGCGGTCGCACCTCCGTCCCGGGCAGGGAGCCGCCGGATGAGAACGACCGAGCGAGCAGCGCGGCCCCCGAGCCAGCGACCGCCACGGCGACGGCTGCGGCCTGGATCCGGCGCCACCGGTCCCGCCTGGCGCGCCTCCGGGTCAGGTCGCCCACGTCGAACCCGGGCGGGCGGATGCGTTGCATCTCTCGCTCGAGCTCGGTGCCGAATCTACTCATCGGAGAGCCTCCCGCTCGCACGAAGGGCCGAACGCGCCTGAAAGGCCAGCGCCCGGACGGTGGATGCCTGAATCCCCAGCTCCCGGCCGGCCTCCTCAGCCGTGAAGCCGAGCAGCTCAGTGAGGACGATGGCGGCCCGCTGACGCGGTGCGAGATTCCGGAGCGCGCGCGTCACGGCGACGCGGGCATCGACTGCCTCGAAGACCTCCGTCGTCGAACGCCCTCCCGCCAGGCCGCGAAGCATCACCCGCGACCGTCGGTACCGCTTCCGGAAACAGTTGATCGCGGACCGGTGCAGATAGCCCGGCAGGTCGGAAACATCCTCGAGTCGGTCCCATCGTTCCCACAGAGCGAGGAAGGCGTCCTGCGCGATCTCCTCCGCCTCGTGCCGATTGCCCGTGATAAAGCACAGAACCCTGAAGAGACGGTCGCGCTCGGCATCGAAGAACTCCTCGAACGTCTCAGGCCGAGCCATCGTCGGCACCAGCGTCCCATGGAAGGGCAACGCTGAGCCTGTGGGGTGATTTCCTCCGGCCATCAGAGATTCGATCCCCTGAGAGCCCGCCGCGTGTAGGCGAGTCGGAAAATCTCTCCAGCTCTGGATCAGGAGCCCGATGCGAGCTCCGGTCATAACGCCGGGAACCTATGGAATGGCGCTCTGGTCGCCCGGGGGGGCTGGGCAAGCCGACGGGGCTCAGAAGAAGGCCGAACGGCGCTTGACCAGGTTCGCGTAGATCATCTGCTGGATGGCGTCGCGGATCCGGTCGGTCAGCTCGAACACCAGCATCGCGTCCTGCCACGCGTCCGGTTCGAACTCCTCCGTGTGGATCGGCTCGCCGAACTCGACCACCCACTTCGACGGCAGCGGGATCAGCCCGAGAGGGCCCAGCCAGGGGAAGGTCGGGGTGATGGGGAAATAGGGGAAGCCGCCCAGGCGGGCCAGCAGCTTTGCGTCGTAGATCATCGGATAGATCTCCTCCGACCCCACGATGGCCACCGGCACGATCGGCACCCGCTCGCGCAGGGCGATCTCGACGAACCCGCCCCGGCCGAACCGCTGGAGCCGGTACCGGTTCTTCCAGCCCTTGCCCACGCCCTTGTATCCCTCGGGGAACACCCCCACCAGCTCTCCCGACCGCAGCAGCCGGTGGGCGTCCTCCTCGCACGCCAGCGTGCTCCCCATCTTGCGGGCCATCTGGGCCACCACCGGCATCCGGAACGCGAGGTCGGCGGCCAGCAGGTGCACGTGCCGGTGGGCCGGATGCTCGCCCAGCACACCGAACTTCATGACCAGGGAATCGACGGGAACCGTTCCGGCATGGTTGCCCACCAGCAGCGCCGCGCCTGCCGACGGCACGTTGTCCAGCCCCAGCCATTCGGTCCGCCAGTAGTCCCGATACATGGTCCGAACCTGGGGCAGGAAGACCTTCTCGGTGAGCTCGGGGTCGAACCCGAAGTCGTCCACCCAATACTCCCCGGTGAGTCGCCGGCCCAGGAAGCGAAGGATCTCTCGGACGCTTTCGGCGTCGAACGGCCCGATCCGCTCGGGAGCCGTGGGGGGCTCATGGACCCGGCAGAACCCCGAGGCTCCGGCCTTGTTGCGGCAGGGCCGGCCGCGGGCGGTCAGCGCCCGGCACCGGTCCGGCTCGCGGCGGGCCCGCTCGATGGGGATGACCTGAGCCATCAGCCTCCCGTCCGTTCGGCCCGCTCCCGACGGGTGCGGGCCAGGAAGTCGTACGCCTCCTGCTCCCACGCCGCCACGGTCTCCCTGGTCACGAAGCGCCGCGATCGGTGCCCCCGCACGAACTCCTCCAGCGCCCCCCGGGTGTCGTACTTCGGCGTGAACCCGAAGACCCGCTTGAGGCGGTCGTTGTCGGCGACGCGGCCGTAGACCAGGAATGGGATCTGGTCGCTCGGGAAGTCGACCAGCCCCAGCCGGCGCACCACCGAGGCCACGGGCTGGGCCAGGGGCAGCGGCACCTTGAGCGGCAACTTCCCGCAGATCCGGATGGCCTGGGAGAGCAGCACCACCCCGTCGGCGGCGACGTTGAAGATGCCGTCGTGGTCCCGGCGGGTGGCCCGGTACAGGACCTCTTCGGCGTCCTCCTCGTGGACGAACTGCAGCCTGGGGTCGTAGCCGATGGGTGACGGCACCACCGGGAGGGAGAAGTACCGGGTCAGCGTGGTCTCGATCTCGGAGCCGATGAAGTTGGCGAACCGCAGGATGGTGAGCGACACGTCACGGCGGCGCCGGCCGAAGTCCCGCACGTACTGTTCGACCTCCACGGAGTCCTTGGCGAAGCCGTGCCGGGGGACCTCCCGGGCGCTCATGTCCTCGGTGAACAGGGCCGGGTCGCGCGGGCTGGCCCCGTACACGGCGGTGCTCGACTTCATCACCAGCTTCTTCAGGGTGGGTGCCCTCTGGCACGCCGCGAACAGCTGGAGCGACCCGATGACGTTGATCTCCTTCATTGCGCTCCGCCCGCCCACCCGGGTGGGCGTCGAGATGATCGAGAGGTGGACAAGGGTGTCGACCTCGGCGGTCTGGATGATCTTCGCGATCAGCGGGTTGCGGATGTCGGCGTGGACGAACTCCGTCCGCTCCAGGTCGACCTCGGGCTCCTCCAGGTCGACCCCCACGATGTACTCGACCTCGGGGTCGGCCTCCAGCCGCTGGGCCAGCTTCCCGGCCAGGTGGCGGGAGACCCCGGTGATCATGACGCGCTGTCCCATGGAGGTCTAGCCTACCCCCAGCCGTCCGGCCCCTACCCGGGCGGCTCCAGGATCACCGGGTTCCCGGCCTCCAGCCGCAGCGCCTTCGCTGCGTTGCCCCCGTTTTGAACCACGGCCAGCCATCCGCGCGAGTCCACCAGCACCGCCAGCGCGCCTTCGTCCACCTCGCCGAACGTGCCGACCCGGCGGACCCGGACGGCCCGCCACACGGTTCGAACCTGGAGCGACTCCGCGGCGTCCAGCCCCACGCCCTTCAGGTGCTCGGGCCGGGCGCTCAGCTCCACGTTGCCGAACCGGTCGATCCCCAGGACCACAGCCTCCAGGCGCCCCTCGACGGCCTCCGGCCCCGGGGCCTTCACGGTCACCAGCGACGACGGGTCGACGGCCGGCCCGAGCTGGTCCAGCGGCATGCCCGCCGAAACGTGGGCCGCCGCCGGGGCGAACACGTCGCGTCCGTGGAAGGTCTCGGTCGTGGACGGCAGGACCACCGATTCCGAGGAGATCTCCACCGCTCGGGCCGCTCCTCCCAGCGCCTCGGCCGCGAGCGACAGCACGCCGTTGTCCGGCCCCACCAGCACCTGGCCCGCTCGCGTCTCCACGGCGACCGGACGTCGGGCTGTCCCAACGCCCGGATCGACCACGGCGAGGAGCACCGCGTCGTCTGGGACGTACGGCAGGCCCTCCGCCAGCACCAGCGCGGCGCGCACGATGTCCTGGGGCGGAACGCCGTGGGTCAGGTCGATCACCCGGGCCTCCGGCGCGATCCGGGCGATCACCCCGTGGCAGATCCCGACGAACTCGTCATCGAGCCCGAAGTCGGAGATGAAGACGATCGGTCGCCCCACCGGGGGCACCATCCCCTCTCAGCGCGCCGCCGCGGCCGCCCTCCCGGGACCCCGCCCCGCCCGGAGGCGCTACTTCTGCCGGCGTTCCCAGCGGGTTCTCTTGAGAAGCTTCTTGTGCTTCTTCTTCCGCATCTTCTTGCGGCGCTTCTTGACGACAGAGGGCAAGCAGCTTTCCTTTCGGCGTTCGGGGCCGGACTCGCGGGCCGAGAGAGTCTAATCGGTTCCGAACAGGTTCCGCAGGTCCACGCGGCGGATCCGGAAGCTCTCCTCGAGCCGGACCGATCCGAGCTTCAGCGCCTTCGGGGCCTCGTCCACCGGGGAGATCAGGCGGAGGACCTCCTCCTCTGCCGAGTACTCGAGGTAGCCGATCCCCGTGTACTCGCCGGCCCCGTCGACCAGCCCCACCATCAGCCGGTCGAGCTGGACCGGGTCGAACAGGGCGGGAAGGGCCGGCATGAATACGGTCGGCTTCACCCGCCACCGCTGCACCGGCTCGACGAAATACGCTCGAAGGCGGGCCTCCCGGTTGCGGGCCCGCTCGTCGACGGAGGTGGGGACGGCGCTCGGGTGCACCGGGAGCACGACCACCTCTGCGGGGAAGAACCGCTGCACGATCCCCAGCAGGGGCTCCAGCTCCTCCCCGCGCTGCAGCCCGACCACCGTGTCCGGCTGAAGCAGCTCGATCTTGTGGTACTTGAGGATCTGTCCGTAGACCCCGGACACCAACCCGCTGGTGTCGACCACCACCAGATCGGCGCCCTCGGCGGTGGCCCGGGCCAGCAGCCGGCCGGTCCCCACCACCAGCGGCAGGAGCTGGCCCTGCGGCGAGGTGGCGCCGACGAAGTACACGGCGTCGGGGCGGTCCATCGACCCGGGCTGGAGGTCGTCGACCGACCGAATCAGCCGCAGGGTCACCGCCGTCGGGGGGCCCACCGCCTTCTGGCCGACGTCGGCGTCGAGGTAGGCGACCCGCCGGCCCGCGGCCAGCCCGGCGGCGGCGATGGTGCGCCCGAGGGTGGTCTTGCCGGTGTCCAGCCCCCCGATCAGCATCACCACGCCGCTCGACGAGGCGATCCGTTCGACCACAACCTCGTAGCCCTCCACCACCCTCCTTTCCTCGTACCGTCTGCCGGCGATCGGCGGCCGGCGCGCGCCCTACTGGAACCGCGACGCGATGGCCTGGAAGCAGGGCCAGTAGTCCTCGGGCCGGACGTTGTCGTCCATGACCACCACCACGTCGGTCCTCCCCTGTGCCTTCGCCACCACCAGCGCCGGGTCGTTGATATCAGCGATTGAGACCGTTTCCACCCCGGCCTCGATGGCCGCGCCGGCGAACCCGTGGTCCGCGAACACCAGATCGGGCCGAACCTCCTCCAGCATGCGTTCCATGGCCTCGGGGCTGTGCGTGTGGATGCTGGAGCCGTGCGAGTTCAGCACGGCCACCCCGTGGAGGTACCTGACCTCGCGCCGCCATCCGCCCTCTCTCCAATGGACTCCCTCCAGCGGGCGGAGCAGCTTCGCCCCGTTGTCCGTGAGCAGTTCCCCCACCGCCACGTACAGCAGGACCAGGCCGACGGGGTGCCCGGTGGCCAGCAGGACGCGCTCTCCCCGGGCCGCGCCGAGCGCCAGCCGGCTTCCCGTCGCCTCCAGGGAGTCGAGCACCCGCAGGGGATCGATCGGGACCGGCTCGCGCCGCAGGAGCGGGTCGGGATCGAACCCGGCGGCCTCCCCCACCAGGGCCAGCACGTCCTCGGCGGAGCGCCCCCCTTCGCCGTCCACCCCGGTGAGGCCGAACTGCAGGTCGGGATCGCCCTCGACCAGCCGGCGGATCTTCCACAGCACGTTCGCCCGGTCGTGCGAGGTCACCAGGCCGGCGATCCTGCCGCTCTCCAGAGCCAGCGCGAGCTCCTCGCGCGAGTAGTCGGCCCGCCGCCACGGAACGCGCTCGCCTGGAGACGACGCGGCCTGGTTGGCTTCGATCATTCGAACCACCATTCATTTGTTCGGCCCATCTGGACAGCGATTGTACGGGGGCGTTGGACCTCGCCGGGGCGGGACCGCTATCCTTCGGGCCGATGGCGGACACCCGCCCACGCGCCCCGGGGATGGGCGGATCGGCCCTGCCCCTCGGCTCCCGGTCGCCTCGTCCCGGGGGCCTCTCTGGCCCTGACGTGGGCGTCGTGCTGGCCGCGGGCCGTTCGGAGCGGCTGAGCGGCATCACCAGGGGCCGGTCGAAGGCCCTGTCGAGCCTGGGCGGCCGGCCGCTCCTGGAGCGTGCCGTTCGCACGCTCATGACGGCCGGCCTGCACGAGTTGATCGTGGTGGTCGGGTACGAGGCCGAGGCCGTGGCCGCCGCCGTGGCCCGCCTCGAAGGGGTCCGGGTGATCCTCGCCGAGGACTGGGAGCTGGGGAACGCGGCGTCGCTGGCCGCGGCGGAGCTGGCCCTGGGCGGGGATGGCCTGTTCGCCGTCATGTGCGGGGATCACGTGTTCGCCGAGGGGGCCCTGGACGAGCTGCTTGCCGCCGGGGAGCCCGCCGTGCTGGTCGACCCCGACCCGGTCCCCCAGGCCTGGGACGAGGGGACCCGGGTCCGGATCGTTGGCGATCGGGCCATCGCGTTCGGCAAGCGGCTTGACGAGCCGGCCATCGACTGCGGCGTGTTCGTCCTGGGACCCGAGGTGTTCGAGGGCCACCGCCGCGCAGCGGCCGAGGGCGACCACTCGCTCGCCGGGGCCGTTACTCGGGTGGCCCAGGCTCAGCCGCTGAAGGCCATCCCTCTGTCCGAGGGCGATTGGTGGCAGGACGTCGACACCCCGGACGACCTGCTCGAGGCCAGCTCGCTGGTGCGGCGCTCCCTCGGGAAGCCCACCGACGGTCCGGTGTCGAGGCACCTCAACCGGCCGATCTCGACCCGGATCACCATGGCCATCGCCCCGCTGCGGATCCATCCCGACCTGCTGTCGGCGCTGTTCTTCTTGGTCGGGATCATGGCCGCCTGGTCGCTGTCCGCCGGCCGCGCCGTGGTGGGAGGCCTCCTGACCCAGGCGGCGTCGGTGCTCGACGGCGTCGACGGTGAGACGGCCCGCCTCCGGGGGGCTTCGACCTCGCGAGGGGCCCGGCTCGACGCGCTGGTGGACCGGATGGTGGACGCGGCCGTCGTGGCGGGCCTGTCCCTGTGGCTGTGGAAGGATCCGTCCCGAACGTTCCGGGCCATGATCATCGCCATGTCGGCCGGCGGGTGGGCGCTGATCGCGCTGACGGCGAAGTGGAAGTGGCGGGCCATCCCCGCCCTGGAACACGCCCCCGCCACCGAGCGCAAGCTCGGGTTCCTGCTAGGTGGCCGTGACGGACGGCTGTTCGTCATGGCGGGGGGCGCCGTGATCGGCCGGCCGGAGCTCGGCCTGGTCGGCCCCGCCGTCGCGTGGGGCGTCACGGTGGTCCTCAGGACCGTCCTGCGGCTCCTCCGGCCCCTCCGCGGCGCTTCCGGATCCGTCTCCGCCAAGGCGACGGCGAAGGCCCCGCCGCCAGAGGACGTACGTGATCCCCCCGAGGGGAATCTGGAGGAAGTAGGTTAGGACCCGGAACACCAGGACCGCGGCCACCACGTGGGTCCGGTCGCCGCCGGCCAGCAGCAGCCCTCCGATGTAGCCGAGTTCGGCCAGACCGACGTTGCCGGGCACGATCGGCACCGCCGACGCCAACCTGACCAGCGCGAACACCGCCAGCGCCTGGGCCCAGCCGATCTCGGAGTTCGGGACCCCCACGAACCGCAGGCTGGCCAGCAGGACCAGATACACGGAGAGATGGCTCACCACAGTGGCCGAGGTCAGGAAGGCCCATCGCCGCTTGAGCAGGGCGACCAGCCGGCCCCGGAACCTCCCCGCTGCGTCGCCCCAGGCGGGCTCGGTCGACCGCCGGGCCAGCCGCTCGATCCCGGTCCCGGCCCATCGGGCCACCCGTTCGTCCCGAAGGATCAGCAGGACCAGCCCCGCCCCGGCGGCCAGCACCGCGATCCCCACGAGGGCGCCCGAGAGCAGGTCACCGGCGGGCTCGCCCTCCATGGCCACCAGGGCCACGGCCGCGAGCGGCAGGGCCAGCTTGACCGCGAAGTTCGCGATCCCCGTCACGACGGTGACCAGCCCCACGTCGCTGGGGCTGAAGCCCCACGAGGTGTACATCGCGTAGGAGACCCCGACGGCGAGGGCGCCCCCGCCGGGGATCGTCATCGCCACTGACGTGCTGGACTGGTTGGCCAGGGCCGCCCTCCCGTAGCCGAGCCCCGGCAGGCCCGCCACCAGCACGGGCCAGTACGTGACCACGTTCAGGATCGTGAGCCCCACCAGGATCGCGGCCTGCCCCGCCGTCATCTGCAGGATCAGGTGCCACACGTCCTCGAGATCGGCGATGTGGGGCAGGGCGCCCACGAACACCCCGGCCACGATGGCCGGGAACAGCAGGAGTCGGGCGACCCGAACGACGGCGTTGGTCCTGCGCTTCAGGACCGGCATGGCCGCAGTCTATCCGGAGCCGGACGCGGGTCCAGGAGGGTCGGTTCGTCCCCCGCCCCCGCCTGTGCTTTCCTGTACCTTCCGGGGCCCCGGAGCGCCCCGCCCGACCTGGAGGTCCGGCGCATGATCGACGTCTCGCTCGAGGGGAAGGCCGCCATCGTGACGGGCGGCAGCAAGGGGATCGGCCGGGCCATCGCGCTCGCTTTCGCCGAGGCCGGCGCGTCGGTGGCCCTGGCCGCCAGGGGCCAGGAGGACCTGGACCGGGCGGCCAAGGAGGTCGAGGCGGCCGGCGGGCGAGCCCTCCCGGTGGTGACCGACGTCTCCGATCCCG
>DASWCX010000429.1:0-4948 GCA_036395815.1 Actinomycetota bacterium
TCTCCGCCGGCGAGGAGGGGCCCGAAGGGTAACGTGGGGAACCGGGCCGGCCGATGTGCTAGGGTGCGGCCCCGTTCGGACCCCCGGAGTGTCATGAAGAAAGCGCTTGCGTTCGCCCTGGTCCTGTGCGTTGCCACCATCCTGCCTGCGGAAGCCGGGTATGCCGGGGACTCGTTCCGGTTCTTCGGCTCCGGCTGGGGCCACGGCCTGGGCATGTCGCAGTGGGGCGCGTACGGGCTGGCCAAGCAGGGGTGGGGAGAGGCCCGCATCCTGACCCACTTCTACTCGGGGACCAAGGTGGCGCCGGCGCCATCGCCGCCGGGCAAGCTCCGCGTTGGATTGGTCCAGGGCAGGCAGAAGGTGCGGCTGGCGCCGACCGGCGGACCGGCCGACCTGCGACTCGGCGACCCGAACTCCGGCGAGGTGGTGGCCACGGTTCCAGAGGGCGAAACCTGGACCGTGCAGGTGGCCGGCCAGGCGTACCGGATCCTCGACGGGACGGGGACGAAGGTGGGGGAGGATGTGGGCGGTCCCGCGAACAACCTGTACGTGGCGTACGCGAACGGCGCCCGCGTCGTGGTTCCCGAGGCGGGTCACGCCTACAGCCGGGGATTCATCGAGCTCAACCTGTACAACTGTGAATCCGGGTGCCGTGAGCGGATGATCCTCGTGGTGGGAGCCGAGGAGTACCTCTACGGCCTGTCCGAGGTCCCCAGCAGCTGGCCGGTCCCGGCCCTCCAGGCGCAGGCTGTCGCCGCCCGAACCTATGCATTCACCAAAGCGGCCACCTCCGGGCAGAACCGTCCCGTGTGCAACTGCGCGCTGTTCGCCAGCTCCTTCGACCAGGTGTACGCGGGCTGGGACAAGGAAGCCGGGCTGGACGGCGACCGATGGGTCGCTGCGGTCGATGCGACCGCCGGACAGGTCGTCACGTACCAGGGCCAGACCATTCAGGCCTTCTACATGTCCTCGAGCGGAGGATTCACCGAGGACAACGAGAACGTGTGGGGCGGAACGCCGATCCCCTATCTGCGCGGTGTGTGCGATCCCGGCGACTACACGTCGGACAACCCAAACGCGGTGTGGGACCTCTCGCTTCCGGCCGACCGGGTCACTCGAAGGCTCCGCCTGGGCATCGGGCCGGTCACCGGCTTCACGGACACGGTGCGAGGCGTGTCCGGGCGGATCGTCACAACGGTTGTCCACGGAGCGTCAGGCACGGCCGAGGTGAGCGGGTCGACCCTCCGCTCGGCTCTGGACCTTCCCGACGACCGGGTATGGGTGAACGCGAACCGGCAGATCACCGGCAGCATCCGGCAGAAGTACGACGCGACGAATTGCCGCGCCGGACTGGCGACGTCGCCGGAGGTGCCTGTGGCCGGGGGGGTCCATCAGCAGTTCCAACGGGGCGCCATCTACTTCAAGCCAGGGATCGGCCCGCACATGTTGTCGGGCTCGGTCCTCGAGTTCTACCTGAAGAAGAGCGGCCCGAAAGGGAGGTTCGGGTTCCCCACGAGCGATCTGATGAGGCTGAAGAACGGCGCCACCCTGGCGACGTTCGAGCGGGGCAAGATCACGTGCTCGACCTCGGGAGCCTGCCGGGCGAGCTGAACCCGAAACTCAGGCGGCGCGTGGCTCGGGCGCGTTGCTCGTGCCTCGGTAGGCCTGGATGAAGCCCGATGCGATGGTTCGCGCCTGGTCCGCCGTCACCGCGGCCGGGCATTCCCAGAGCTTGTTCCACGCGGCCAGTGCGAACGACGTGCCGCTCGGGAGGTCCGGATAGGGCGCCATGATCACCTTGTCCTGCGTCCGAGCGAGCGAAGCGAGGCGGTCCACCACCGCCTTCGGGAGGGCGTCGGGCCCACCGGCCCGGTAGTAGATGAGCACGTATGCGTGCTCCAGGTTGTGGACGGCCCTGGTCTCCTGCACCGGCGAGTCGTAGACATGCGGATCCCCCGGGAGCGGGCTGGGGTCGTGCGGCCCCGAGGTCGCGGGGTGCTCCGCATAGGTGTGGCTCTCGCCGGGGGACAGATGGATGCCCCCCGGCGCGGAGGCCGCGGGGGTCTGGACGTCGCCACACCCCGCGTCGCTCGCGGCCGCCAGGGCCGCTTCGGGGATGGGTTTGGGGCCGCCCACCCGGGTCAGCAGGAAGAATGCGACGAAGGTGACCGCGCCGAGGCCGCCCATCCACGCGGCCCGCTTGATGGCCCGGCGCCGGCGGATCCGGCGAAGGGCCGTCTCCCTGGCCCGGCGGACCTGGTCCTTGCGCTCGGACCGGGCCGTGCGTCCGCGCTCCGCCGTTTCGGTGGTGTCCGGTCGATCTCGCCCGGGCCCCGCCGCCGGGCGGTGAGGTTGCTTTCGCTTCTTCTTGGCCATCAGATCGGTGTCTGGGGCTCGGGGGCGTCGCCGAGATAGGACTGGGTCCCGAACGGAGGGACGCCATAGCGCGCAGTGAACCCGAACGCCGCAGCGAGCGAGACGCTCGAGCAGGTCTCTACGTGGTGCCAGGCCACGAGGGCCATGGTGGCCCCTCCCGGGAGGGTCCCCTCGCGTCCCTGATCCGGATAGTCGTAGGGGGCCACGATGACCTTCGGGCCGTGGGACGGATCCCCATAGAAGTCCTGGATCTTGGCCAACTCCTCGCCCGAGACATCAGGCGCATACCAGACGACGGCCGCGCCGTGCTCCAGCGAGTGGATCACCTGGTCGATGGGAGGAGGGGTGGAGTTGACGCCACGGCTCCACGGAACGGGGTTGTGCGGTCCGGATGCCGGCGGCACCGATGGATAAGTGGAAAGGGGCGGCATCGTCGCCGGGCCGCCCTGGACCCCGATGTGTACTCGGTCGGCGGATTCCGGCTGGTACGGACCGACGTCGCTCACGTCCGTGCACCCCGCGGCCTTGGCCGCCTGGGGGGCGGCCGCCAGCAGCTCCTGGGGGTCCTGAACCTCCGGCCGGGGGCGGAGCACGTAATACGTCGCCGCGGCGGCCACCAGCAGGACCGCGACGGCCACCGCGATCCACCGGGTGCGCCGGGTGCGGGCCATCCGCCGCTGGATCTCCAGGCGCTCCCGCCTGGCCTCCTGCTTCCGCTGGGCCTTGGTCTGCCGCTCGTTCGTGGGGCCCTGCGTGCGCCCGGTCCCTCGTCCCGCCACGTCTCTTCCTCACTCGTTCCGATGCGCGATCCGATGCTCGATCAGGACCCCTCAGGATATCGGGAGGTCGGCGAGGCGCCGTTGCGCGTGTTCCCCCGACCTCTCTATGCTTCGGCCGTTCTTCCCCAGTGGACGCCTCGGAGCCCGCCGGGGCCGGTGCGAAGGAGGCGCACATGGCGACGACGGTGACCCCGACGGCGGGGCTGGACCGGTACTTCAAGATCTCAGAACGTGGATCGAGCGTACGCACCGAGATCATCGCGGGACTCGCGACCTGGCTGACGATGGCCTACATCCTGTTCGTGAACCCCCAGATCCTGGGGTTCATCGGCATCAAGGATCTGGAGCCGCTCGGCCTTCCGTTCAAGCAAGTCCTCACCGTGACGGCCCTCGTGGCCGGCGTCATGACGATCGCCATGGGGGTCTTCGCCAACTACCCGTTCGCGCTCGCCGCGGGCTTAGGGCTGAACGCCTTCGTTGCGTTCACGCTCGTCGTCGGCCACGGCCTGAGCTACCCGCAGGCCATGGGCGTGATCGTGCTCGAAGGTCTGGCCATCACGGTGCTGGTGGTGACGGGGTTCCGGGAGGCGGTCCTCAACGCGATCCCCATGGACCTCAAACGTGCGATCGGCATCGGGATCGGCCTGTTCATCGCCTTGATCGGCTTGGTGAACGCGGGGATCGTGGTCCACCCCGAGTCCGGAGCCCCGATCGTCACGCTCAACACGAACCTTCGCCACTGGAGCATCCTGGTCTTCGCCTTCGGGCTGGTCCTGACCTCGGCCTTGGTGGCCAGGCGGATGAAGGGGGCGCTGCTGATCGGGATCATCGCCACCACCGTCCTGGCGACGATCATCAACGAGATCGCCGACCTCTCGCTCTGGGGGAACGGCATCGCCGCCGTGCCGCACAAGATTGTCGAGGCCCCCGACTTCGCGCTGGTCGGGAACTTCTCGTTCGACTTCTTCTCGGCACTCGGGTTCTGGACCGCGGTTGCCATCGTGGTCTCGGTGATGCTGTCGGACTTCTTCGACACGATGGGGACCGTGATCGGGATCGCCGGTGAAGCCAAGCTGCTGGACGAGCGGGGCCGATTGCCGGGGATGAACCGGGTGCTGCTCGTCGACTCGCTGGCGGCTGCCGCCGGCGGCGCGGCGTCGGCTTCGTCGAACACCACCTACATCGAGAGCGCAGCTGGCGTGTCCGAGGGCGGCCGGACCGGCCTCACGTCGGTGGTGGTCGGCGTCCTGTTCCTGCTGGCGCTGTTCTTCTCGCCCATCGCAGGTGTGGTCCCGCCAGAGGCCACGGCACCGATCCTGGTGATCGTGGGCTACTTCATGATGACGATCGTGAAGGACATCAATTGGAGCGACCCGGGGATCGGGATCCCGGCGCTTCTCACGATGGGCCTCATGCCATTCACGTTCAGCATCACAAATGGCGTGGGAGCCGGATTCCTGTCGTACACGATCATCGCGATACTCCGCGGCAGGTGGCGTGAGGTGCACCCGCTGATGTACGTGGTGTCTGCCGTGTTCGCGTGGTATTTCATCCACGGGACGGTCTAGCCGGCCAGAAGCGAGTGGGGCGCCCGGGAGCACGCTCCCGAGCGTCCGCCCGCGTCCCGGATTTGCCGCTCGGCTCAGGCGAAACGAAGGTGCTCGCCGAGGTCCAGGGCTGGCCGGGGCGGCGGGAAGCCGGGCGGCATGGGGCCGGCGGCAACGGCGCCGAGGGCGAACCACTCGTCGCCCATCGACAGGACCGCCCGGGTCTCCTCTTGGCAGAACAGCGTC
>DASWCX010000430.1:0-10716 GCA_036395815.1 Actinomycetota bacterium
ACCTTCGAACTCCCGTGGGAGTCGATGGTCGAGCCTTCGTTCGACCCCGCCGCTCGGCCACCAGCATGGCGGGGTACACGATTCCCCCCATGGCGTAGATGAATGCCGGCGCCGCGGCCGAGGCCCCCGTGTCGTTGGCGAAGTAGGCGGCCATGCTGGCCACGATCAGCACGATCACCATCGTGGTCCACCGCGGGTCCAGTTCCAGGGCCTGCCTCAAGGGCGCCGGACGGGCCAGCACCAACCCGAGGATCACCGGGAGCCCCACCAGCGGGAGCAGCGTGGCCGGCTGTGTCAGTACCTGGTGCGCGCCGACCCCGAGCCGGTGGCGTACCTCGTCGAAGGCCTGGCCCAGGCGGCCGCCGTTGCGCTCGACGAAGCGGGCGGCGTGGGTCGGCGACCCGGGCAGGAACCGGTTCGCCAGAAGGATCGCCGCCAGCCCCACCGCCGTTACCCCCGCCACGAACACCACCTCCCGCAGCCCGACTCTCGGCCGGACCCGCAGGACCCACCACGCTCCGGCCGCCACGAACAGGGTGATGGCGCCGCCCACGTCCGCCCCCAGAGACGGGAAGCCGGCGAACAGCGCGGCCGCCACCAACAGCAGGAAGCCCGGGAACGGCACCATGGTGCGGGCCACGAACAGCGCGCTCCCCAGCAGCAGCGGGATGAACACGTTGGGCAGCCCGTAGAACCTGGCACCGTCGAACATGGTCCCGCCGTACAGAGGCACCCGGAGGGCCCGCCACCCGAGGATCGCGTCGAGGGCGAGGACGGCCAGCCCGACGACGCCGAGGAAGGTGAAGGGACCGAACCGGTCGGTCGACCTCGATCCTGCGGCCAGCGAGAGCCAGGCCAGGGCGGGCGGAAACAGGAACAGGAAGGGGAACACCCAGGCATACGTCAGGTGAGGAAGCGTGCCGCCCACGGCGATCGCCACGAGCAGGGCCGCCCCGGTCAGGCTCACGAACCGCATCGGCGGGCCGAGGGCTGACGGGATCGAGCCGCGTCGCCACAACGTGGCCACGACCGCGATCCCCAGGAGCCCCGCCGCGACCACGAAGGCCAGCAGTGAGAGCCACACGGCCAGCCGGGTTCGGCGATGCTCGAGATGCCTGCGGTGGAGGGCGAACGGAGCGGGGGCGTCGTTGACCTTGATCGTCAGGCCATCCATGTCCGAAGGGATGGGCAGGCCGAAGAACCCCAAGATGGTGGGGGCCAGGTCGACGTTCGCCACCAGGCCGTCCTGCCGGGTGGTGTCGGACGACAGCGTCCGCACCGGGCCGTTGGGGCGGAGCAGCCGGTCCGGCTCGCCCCGGGCCATCACCAGAGGAGTGACTTCGTCCCCCCGTTCGGCCATAGCCGGCGACACGGTTACCCCGACCACGATCACCAGCACGGGCGAAGCGCCCTCGACGGCGAGGTCGCGCCGCAACTGGGCTCCAGCATCCGAAAGGGAGACCTCCCGCGAGGCATCATCGACAACCAGGCTTCGTCCTCCAGCCGGGTCTCCCGGGCACGCCGCGGGGGGGTCGATCTCGGAACCGATGAGCTTCGACAACAGCCCATGAACCGGCGGGGTCAGCCACCGTCCGCCAGCCTTCGCACAGACCGACACGCCGTTCGCCCGGAGAACCCGGACCAGGAGCGCCCGATCCGAGGAGGTCGGAGCGGCGCCGGCGCCGAGCGCCGTCCAAACCTTCCCCGGGTCGCTCCGGTAGCGCTCGCTGGTCGCGGCCAGGGCGGCCCCACCGGACCGGGCCAGCTGCTTGAACTGCGGGATGGCCAGGAGCTGCTCGAAGGAGGCCCCGTCCACCAGGAACAGGACGGCCTGCCGGCCGGGGGTCGCCGCCGCAGACGCGGGACCGAGGTTGGCCAGCGGCAGGAGCGCGATGGCGACCACCAGGGCCCAGGTCGCGCCGGGCCGCGCCCGGGTCACACCGCGGCGGGCCAGAGCGAGGGCTCTCGGCGGAGCTCCGCGCCCAGGGACGCCAGCCGCTCCTCCAGGTTCTCGTAGCCCCGGTCGACGTGGTGCAGGTCCGAGATCTCCGAGGTGCCCTCGGCCGACAGCCCCGCGATCACCATGGCCGCCCCGGCCCGGATGTCCAGGGCGCGCACCGGCGCGGACTGCAACCGCTCCACCCCCCGGATCACCGCGTGATGGCCCTCAGTCCGGATGTCGGCGCCCATCCGGTTCAGCTCGTCGACGAACATGAACCGGCTCTCGAACACGTTCTCGGTGGCGATGCTGGTCCCGCGGGCCCCGGCCATCAGCGCCATCATCTGGGGCTGGAGGTCGGTCGGGAACCCCGGGTACGGGAGCGTCACGAAGTCGACCGCGAGCGGGCGGTCCGAGGCCGAGACCCGGATGGACCCCGGCGCGACGTCAATCCCGGCGCCGGCGTCGGCGAGCTTCGACAGGAACAGGTCGAGATGCTCCGCCCGAGCGTCCTCGATCCGGATGTCTCCGAGCGTGGCGGCTGCGGCCATGGCGAACGTGCCCGCCTCGATCCGGTCCGGCACCACCCGGTGGCGGACCGGACGGAACGCGTTGACCCCCTGGATCTCCATCGTGGTGGTGCCCGCCCCATCGACCCGAGCCCCCATCTCGACCAGCATCGCCGCCAGGTCCTGGATCTCCGGCTCGCGGGCGGCGTTCTCGATCACCGTGGTCCCGGCGGCGGCCACCGCCGCCATGAGGAGGTTCTCCGTGGCGCCCACGCTCGGGAAGTCGAGCCAGACCACCGCCCCGTGCAGGTCGGGCGCGCTGGCCTCCAGGTAGCCATGCTCGTAGGAGAACTCCGCCCCCATCCGCTCCAGCCCCTTGAGGTGCAGGTCGATGTGCCGCGACCCGATGTTGCAGCCGCCCGGCATGGCCACCCGGGCCCGCCCCCACCTCGCCAGCAGGGGGCCGAGGGCCACGATCGAGGCGCGCATCCTTCGGACCAGCTCGTACGGCGTCTCGAGGCCTCGGGCCTCGGAGGTGTCCACCGTGACGGTCGATCCCTCCCATGCCACCGAGGCCCCGAGGTGCTCGAGGACCTCGGCCATGGTCAGGCAGTCGACGATCCGGGGGGCGTTCTCGATGACGGTGGGTCCCTCGGCCAGGAGCGCGGCGGCCATGAGCTTGAGGGCCGAGTTCTTCGCCCCGTTCACCCGGACGGCGCCTGACAGCCGCCGCCCGCCCGTTATGAGCAGTCGATCCATACGCGGGATTCTAGGGCGTCGAACCGGGGTGGAAGCCCAGGGCGGCCGGCTTACCCGGGTGCCTCAGGCGAATCCGCCAGCACGACCCGATCCCGGCCCTCGGCCTTGGCCCGGTACAGGGCCACGTCCGCCGAATGGATCAGTGCCTCACCGGTTCGCCCGTGATCGGGGTACATCGCCACGCCGAAGGAGACCGTGACCGGGCCGAGGGTCTGTCCACGCTGCTTGACCCGGAGCTCGCCGACGGCCGTTCGGAGCCGCTCGGCACGGTCGAGGACCACATCGAGGGGAGCCTCGGGAAGGATGAGGGTGAATTCCTCCCCCCCGTATCGGCAGGCGATGTCCTCCGATCGCACGCCGCCCCGCAGGAGCTCGCCGAAGGCCTGGAGCAGGGCATCGCCGGCTTGGTGGCCGAACGTGTTGTTGAACCGGTTGAAGTGGTCGAGGTCGAGCATCATCACCCCGACGGTATGGCCGCGCCGCTCGGCCCGCCGGAGCTCCCGTTCGAGCGACTCCTCCATGTACCGCCGGTTGAACATCCCGGTGAGCGAGTCCCGGATCGAGAGTGTCCGGAGCGTCTCACGGAGCTTGAGGTTCGCCAGGGCCAGGGCCAGGTGCTCGGCCACGGCCACGGCGAGCTGCCGCAGCGAGCCGCCGGGGCTCGAGCCGTCCCGGGCGAAGTCGCTTCCCTCCCCGGGATGGCTCTCCAGATGGAGGATCCCCAGCGCCTCGCCCTGCGCCATCATCGGGACGCACAGCGACGCGCCCTGGAGCCGGCCGTTCAGATGCTGGCAGACCAGGCGCGAACTCGGCGCGTCGACGACGTGCGGCCGGCCGGTTCGGAGGGCCCAGCAGTCCTCCGGGGCGAACGACCCTTCGGATTCAGCGGATCCCCAGACGGCCACGGGCTCGACCGCGTTCCTGGACGCCGCCATCACGCAGAGCGATCCCGCGCGGCCCGAGAACAGCTGCTCCGCCCAGTGGGCCATCACCGCGTAGGCCTCGTCCGCGGTGGGACAGCTCTGCAGCATGTCCCCCATCTCGTTGATCAGGCTGCTCTGGCGGTTCCGCTGTTCGAGCTCGTTCACCCACCCCGAGAGCTGTTGATGGGCCTGCCGCGCCTCCCATTCGGCCTGCTTGCGCAGCGTGACGTCCTCGATGACGCCTTCGAAGCAGATCACGCGATCGTCCGGGTCGCGAACGGCCCGGGCGCTGTCCCTGATCCAGATCGCCGATCCATCCCGCCGCCGGAGCTGGAGCTCCATGTCGCCGCCGTCGCCCCGCTCCACGTGGGCCATCCAGCGATCGCGGTCGGCCGGGTCGACGTAGAAGTCGAGCGCGTTGGCCTTCAGAGCGACTCCTTGTTCGGATAGCCGAAGATCCTGGCCAGGGCCCGGTTCCCGTCCTCGAGCTCTCCGTCGGGGTTGGTCCGGTACAGGCCCACCGGGACGTGGTCGAACAGGCCCCGGTACCTGGCCTCGGACTCGTGGAGCGCCTCCTCGGTCTCCCTTCGCCTGCTGATGTCGATCATGAATCCCTGCCACAGGGGCTCACCGGCGTGGCCGTTCACCAGCACGGCCTCGTCGCGGACCCACGCCGTCCCGCCGTCCCGAGCCTGGATCCGGTACTCGGATCGAAGCCGCCGGCCGGAGGCCTCCCCGGCCAGCGATTCCTCCAGGACCCGGTTGCGATCCTCGGGGTGGACCAGCCGGAACCACATCAGCGGGTCGGCCTGCCATTCCTCCGGGGTGAATCCGAGCATGGATTCGATCTGCGGGCTCACGTAGTACCAGCGCGCGGTCTCGCCCACCCCGGCCAAGTAGGTGACCGCGGGGATCCGCTCCAGGAGGGAGCGGTAATCGATCTCGATGTCCCGGCGCTCGCCGTCGTGGCTCCCCGCCCCGTTGGGCGAGAGCGCCGGCGCAGGCGGCACCGATGGCGCGCCCGGATCCATGTTCGGCTCGTCTCTCTTCGAAGAGTCCTGCACCCTATGGATCGGATCGAACGGGGTTCGGCTGAAACCGGGCGCAGGGGGCCGGATCAGCCGGCCAGGTCGAGGCGGGTGACGGCCTTGGCCAGGTCGGCCAGGGCCTCCGCGTCGTGATCGGCCGCGATGCGGCGTTCGGCGTCCTCGCGCAGCCGGCGGGCTCGCTCCACGTCGATCTCGTCCCTGAGCTCGGCGTGCTCGGCCAGGATGTCGACCCGGGTCTCTCCCTCGCCGGTCACCACGTGGAGGAACCCACCATCCACTGCGGCGGCGATCCGCTCACCCTCGACCGGGTCGATGAACAGCGGTCCGATCGCGAGCTGGATCAGCATCGGGGCGTGTCCGTTCATGATGCCGAGCTCCCCCTCGCTCCCCCGGGCGATGACGATCGTGGCCTGCCCGCTCCAGACCTCGCGCTCGGGGGTGACCAGGAAGGTCTCGAACGGGGTGGCCATCGCCGCTAGGACTCCGCGCCGGCCTTCTCGAGGTCGCGTCCCTTCGCCTCGGCCTCCTCGATCCCGCCCACCATGAAGAAGGCCTGCTCCGGGAGGTGGTCGTACTCGCCCTCGGTCAGCGCCTTGAACGAGGCGATGGTCTCGTCGATCGGCGTGTACTTCCCCTCGATCCCGGTGAACTGCTCGGCCACGAAGAACGGCTGGGACAGGAATCGCTCGATCTTCCGAGCCCGGGCCACCGTCACCTTGTCCTCCTCGGACAGCTCGTCGACGCCCAGGATGGCGATGATGTCCTGGAGGTCCTTGTACCGCTGGAGGATCTCCTGGACCCGGCGGGCCACGTCGTAGTGCTCATCGCCGACGTATCGGGCGTCGAGGATCCGAGAGGTCGAGTCGAGCGGGTCGACGGCCGGATAGATCCCCTTCTCCACGATGGCCCGCGAGAGCACGGTGGTGGCGTCGAGGTGGGCGAACGTGGTGTGGGGGGCCGGGTCGGTGATGTCGTCGGCGGGCACGTACACGGCCTGGAGCGAGGTGATCGAACGGCCCTTGGTGGAGGTGATCCGCTCCTGCAGCTCGCCCATCTCGTCGGCCAGCGTGGGCTGGTAGCCCACCGCCGACGGCATCCGGCCCAGCAGGGTCGAGACCTCCGAGCCCGCCTGGACGAACCGGAAGATGTTGTCCACGAACAGCAGCACGTCCTGATGCTCGTGATCGCGGAAGTACTCGGCCATGGTGAGGGCGGCCAGGCCGACCCGGAGGCGGACCCCCGGCGGCTCGTCCATCTGGCCGAACACCAGGGCCGTCTTGTTGATGACCCCGGTCTCCTTCATCTCCAGGAACAGGTCGTTCCCCTCGCGGGTCCGCTCGCCCACCCCGGCGAACACGGACACCCCCGCGTGTTGTTCGGCCACGCGATAGATCATCTCCTGGATGATCACGGTCTTGCCCACCCCGGCCCCGCCGAACATCCCGATCTTCCCGCCCTTCACGTAGGGCTCCAGGAGGTCGATGACCTTGATCCCGGTCTCGAACATCTCGACCTTCGGCTCCAGCTCCTCGAACGGCGGGGACGGGCGGTGGATCGGCCAGTAGTCGTCGGCGTCGACCCTGTCGGTGTCCAGGGGCTGGCCCAGCACGTTGTACACGTGGCCCAAGACCTTCTGCCCCACCGGGACGCTGATTGGCCGGCCCGTGTTGACCACCGGCGCCCCTCGGATCAGGCCGTCGGTCGGCCGCATGGCGATGGCCCGAACCATTGACTCCCCGATGTGCTGGGCCACCTCGCACACGATGGTGGTGGTCTAGCCGCCGAGCGTTCGTTCGACCTCCAGCGCCGAGTTGATCTCCGGGAGGTGCTCCGGTGGGAAGTCGACGTCCACCACCGGGCCGATCACCCGGACGATCCTTCCGTTGGGCCTGCCGTTCCCCTCAGCCTGCTCAGCCATCTGTCTTCTCCTCGGCGTTCGTCGTGGTGGTTCCGGCTACCGGGACGACCCGGCCGACTGCCGCAGGGCTTCGGCTCCCCCCACGATCTCCATGATCTCCGTGGTGATCTCCGTCTGCCTGGCCTGGTTCGCCACCCGGGTCAGCACCTTGATCAGCTCCTCCGCGTTCTCCGTGGCCGCGCTCATGGCCCGGCGCCGGGCGGCGTGCTCGGCCGCCGCGGCTTCCAGCAGCGCGTTGAACACCCGCGTCGCGATGTAGCGGGGCAGCAGCGCCTCCAGCAGGGCATCGGGCTCCGGCTCGAACAGGTACTGGGCCACCGGGCCGCGCTCGGGGCGTTCGACCTCCTCGACCGCCAGCGGACAGAACCGCTTTGCCGTGGCTCTCTGGCGCACCACCGAGACGAAGTCCGTGAAGACCGCGTGGATCTCGTCGACCTCGGCGGCGGTGAACTTCTCGATGAGCGTGTCGGCGATGGCCTTGGCGTCGTCATACGTCGGCGTCTCGGAGAAGCCGGTCCACGACGCCTCGACCGGTCGCTGCCGGAACCGATAGGAGGAAACGCCCTTCCGTCCGGCCACGAAGATCTTCGGCTCCTTGCCCTCCTGCCTGAGCTTGGCGAACAGCTCCTCCGCCCGGCGGAGGACGTTCGAGCTGTAGGCGCCGGCCAGGCCCCGATCCGACGTCACCACCAGCACGGCCGCGGCGGTCGGGTTGGGGCGCTGCTCCAGGAGCGGATGCCCCAGGGCGGTGGTGGCCGCGGCCACGTCGCCGATGGCGGCGGTCAGGCGTTCGGCGTAGGGCCTGGCCGCTTCGACCCGCTGCTGGGCCCGCATGATCCGGGACGTGGCGATGAGCTCCATGGCACGGGTGATCTTCATGGTCGACTGGACCGAACGGATCCGCCGGCGGACCTCCCTGAGCTTCGCGCCCATCTCGGGCCCTCAGCCCTCGAGCCGTGGCCGGAGCCGGGTCAGAAGGGCACCCCCGGGGTGCCCTTGGCCTGGCCCGCCGGGCCGGCCTTCTTCTCGAACTCCTCGGCGGTGGGCCGGCGGAACTTCTTCAGGGCCTCCTGCTCCTCCTCGGTCAGCGGCTCCGCGCCGGCCTCCTTGAGCGGGCCCCGGTCCCCGGAAGGCTGGAAGGTCGACCGGAACTCCTTGACCCCCGCCCGAAGCGCGTCGGCCAGGTCGTCGGGCAGCGAACCGGTCCGCTCGATCTCCTCCCCCACCTGCGGGTGCCGAGAGTCCATGAACTGGAGGAACTCGGCCTGGAACCGCTTGGCGTCCTCCACCGGCAGGTCGTCCAGGAACCCGTTGGTGACGGCGAAGATCGTGGTGACCTGATGGGCCACCGACATGGGCCGGTACTGGGGCTGCTTCAGGATCTCCACCACCCGAGCCCCCCGTTCGAGCTGCGCCTGAGAGGCGCGGTCCAGCTCCGAGCCGAACGTGGCGAACGCCTCCAGCTCGCGGTACTGGGCGAGGTCCAGCCGCAGCCGGCCGGCCACCTGCTTCATCGCCTTGATCTGGGCGTTGCCCCCGACCCGGGACACCGAGATGCCCACGTTGATGGCGGGGCGGACGCCGGCGTTGAACAGGTCCTTCTCCAGGTAGATCTGCCCGTCGGTGATGGAGATGACGTTGGTAGGGATGTAGGCCGAGACGTCGCCGCCCTTCGTCTCCACGATGGGCAGCGCCGTGAGCGAGCCTCCCCCCAGCTCGTCGGAGAGCTTCGCTCCCCGCTCCAGCAGGCGCGAGTGCAGGTAGAACACGTCCCCGGGATAGGCCTCGCGGCCGGGGGGCCGGCGCACCAGGAGCGAGATCTCCCGGTACGCGTCCGCCTGCTTCGAAAGGTCGTCGTAGATGACCAGGGCGTGCTGGCCCGCGTACATCCAGTGGGCGCCGATGGCCGCCCCTGCGTACGGGGCGATGTACTTGAACGAGGACGGCGAGGAGGCCGGGGCGTCGATCACCACCGTGTACTTCATGGCGTCGTTCTCCTCGAGGGCCGCCACCACTTCGGACACCGTCGAGTTCTTCTGGCCGATGGCCACGTAGATGCACCTCACCTGGCGGTCGGTGCCCCACAGGTCGCGCTGGTTGATGATGGTGTCGACGGCGATGGCGGTCTTGCCCGTCTGGCGGTCCCCGATGATCAGCTCGCGCTGGCCGCGCCCGATGGCCGTCATGGCGTCGATGGCCACGATCCCGGTCTGCAGCGGCTCCTTCACCGGCTGCCGCTGCACCACGGACGGGGCCTGGATCTCCAGGACGCGGTACTCGTCGTACTGGATCGGGCCCTTCCCGTCGACCGGGTTGCCCACCGGATCGATGACCCGGCCGAGAACCCCGTCGCCGACCCCCGCGGAGAGGATGCGCCCGGTCTGCTTGACGGGCTGCCCCTCCTCGATGGTCTCGGCCTCGCCGAGCACGATGCAGCCGATCGACGCCTCGTCGAGGTTGAAGGCGATGCCCAGGATGCCGCCGGGGAACTCGAGCAGCTCGTTCGCCATGGCCCCCGGGAGGCCCTGCACGATGGCCACCCCGTCCCCGGTGGCGGTCACCCGGCCGACCTGCTCGCGCTCCAGGGCGGGCTCGAAGCCCTCCACGTACTTGCGGAGCGCCGCGGCGATGTCCTGCGGTGAGATCGTCAGGTCCTGTGCCATCCTCGGAGCTTCCCCCCTCACATCCTCATCGGGCCTGCACGAGCTGTTCCCGGGCCATCTGGAGCTTCCGCCTGATCGTCCCGTCGAACACCTGGTCTCCCACCCGGGCCACCACGCCGCCGATCACGCTGGGATCGACCAGGACGCGGAGCTCGACCTCCTTCCCAGTGACTTCATGGAGCGCCTCGGCCAGCCGCCGCCGCTGATCCTCGTCGAGCGGAACGGCGGACCGCACCTCCGCCACCGACTTCCGGTGCCGTTCCGCGGCCACCTGCATCAGCGCGTCGATGATGCGGGGAAGGTCCTTCGCCCGGCCCTGGTCCACCAGGAACCCAAGGAGGCTTACGGTGTGGCGGTTGGCCTTGGTCCCCAGCAGCTCCTGGAGGACCGCCTTCTTCCGTTCGGCCGGAAGCTGCGGGTCGGTCAGGGCCTCGCGGAGGTCGCCCTCTCGCTCGACCGTCTTGGCGAACTGGTACAGCTCGGCCTCGACCTCGTCGAGGCTCCCCTCGGCCTCGGCCACGGAGAACAGCGCCCTGGCGTAGCCCTGGACCAGCCGGTCGGTCTCCGCCACGCCGGCCTACTCCTTCGGCTCCCGTGAGGAACCCGTCTCCGGGCCCGCGCCGTGCCCGTTCCCGTTCGACGGGCCCATGTGCTCAAGGTCCCGGATGTAGTCGTCGACCAGCCGGAGGTGCCGGTCGCGGTCGAGGGACTCCCCCACCATCCGGCCGGCCAGCTGCAGCGAGAGCTCGCCGACCTGGGCCTTCAGCTCCTGGAACACCCGGTCCCGCTCGGCCCGGATCTCGTCCTGGGCCTTGGCCACGATGGCCCTCGATTCCTCCTCCGCCTTCGCCTCGAGGTCGCGACGCATGGACTCGGCCGTCTTTCGGCCCTCCTCGATGATCCGGTTGGCCTCGTCCCGGGCCCCCGACAGCTGCTCCCGGTAGTCGGCCAGGAGC